>JBCCKK010000066.1:0-12929 GCA_039027395.1 Verrucomicrobiota bacterium
CCACAGTTAGAGACGCATGCGACCTCGGCTATTTGGTCACGGTTGTTCATGACTGCTGCACGACGGTGACTCCCGAATTGCATTCCGCGTCAATTACGGTGGTTTCAACACATTCATTCGTGTAAACCCCAACGATATACAAAGCTTGAATACCAATGTTCTTAAGCACGTAGTTTAGATTCGTTGAGGAGAATACACCACTTGCGGTTTTATTGATGACGATTTCATCACCCTTAGGTGCGATCGTTTCAACAAACTCGGCTTCTTTTGAACCCGGAGCCGCAAGTAACCCAAGCCGCTTATGGCCATTGCCCCGATCGCGACCGTCTTGGGTTAGAGACTGAATTCGCGTGTGAATGACTTCTAAGTTGTAGAGCCGAAATGTGTCCTGTAGCCGTCTGACATTGGGTAAGACATAGTCTTGGAGAGTATCAAAGTAATACTTCTGTGCCTCAACTGGAACCCCACATGAATCCGCATCTTTAAACACTCCATGGCCTGGGACAGCATCCAGATACTGCAAATCGATACATAACAAAGCAGTGCTTCCTCTCTGTAGAAACGTGCGGTGAGTTGGGTTGTGGTCTCCAAGGGAATCTCGATACATTTCCCCAAGGGGATCCGTCACACGATCTTGCCGGGGAACAAGGGGGGTGGGTTTGCGCTTACCCCTAGGGATGTCATCGCCGCCTTTCGCTCGACCGTTTTTGTTGCCCGTCATTTGCTTAAACTACTCTCAAAAAAGACGTGGGGGAAGCGTTTTGAAAACCGAGGCGGCTAGTTTGATGATGGGGTCTCTCCATCGATGTATTGCCGGTGGAGAATTTGCAAGCAAAGCAAATGGTTGAGAAGGGCATCTTTGCGAACCAATGAGGTAGGGTCTTTATCCTCTCGATAACCCTTTATAAAACTCCCAACAGCCTTGTCGTCCAAAAGGCCTGCTTGGCGAATTGAGTCAGAATCGAGATATCGGTCACATAATTCATTTAGCTTCTGTGTTTTTGATTCATCCGTGTGTGCAGGAGGGGCCATAAATGCGAACTTCTCTCGCTTGTAGAGGACCTCGGGAAGAACTCCTTTCATCGCTTCACGTAGAACATACTTTTCAATATTTCCTTTAATCCGAAGCGTCGGAGGAATTGTCATTGCAGCTTCAGCAACATGGTGGTCCAAAAAGGCAGGTCGAGATTCCATTGAATTGGCCATATCCACCCGGTCGCCACCCCAGTTAAGAATTTGGCCTTCTAGCATGGTTTTACTCCATGTGTACTGTGCGATATCAAGAGGGTGTCGTCCTCGAACCATGGCTGGGTCGATCTGCTCAACAATGGCTGAAACGGGATCGTAGCCATTAAGTTCATCCTGGGCTTCGCGACTTAGCAGAGGTCGAGCAATTCCGAGTGTGGCAATCCAGGACTGGTTCCATGAGGGCGTAAATCCGCATAACGAATCCCATGCGGGATCGCTTTGTGCAGTTTCAGAGAGTATGGCGCCCCGGAAAATTTTATTTGAACGTTGAAGTTGCTCTTCATATTCCCGACGTTCGGAATCCGGGAGGTGAGAGAGTCCATGCAAAAACATGTCTCGCTTGAACGCGGGGTAGCCTCCAAACAGTTCGTCAGAACCTTCTCCAGTGATCACTGTCTTGTAGCCCGCATCTCGAACGTGGCGGCTCATACACCATTTGGCAACTCCGAGTGTATTGTAAAATGTTCGTTCAGCATGCCAGACCGTTCGAATGAAATTGTCCCCATAAAGCTCATCACCTTTAAGGTGGATAAGATCTTGATCCGCATTTGTGGCCTGGGCCATTTCACGAGCGATCACAGACTCATCGTAATCAGCGCTGTCGAAACTAATGGTAAATGCCTTAACCGGAGACTGCATGGCGCCTGACGCCATACCAAGAATCGAACAACTATCGATCCCGCCCGAGAGATAACAGCCCACGGGAACGTCGGCTTCAAGTCGATGAACGACTGCTTCGATCAGTTTTTCCCGAACCAATTCGACTGCGGTAGATTCATCCGTGCAGGAATGTTGACCTTCCTCGGGAAATTCTAGATCCCAATATTTTTTCTGGGTGACCTCGAGCTGGTCGCCGCGACGTTGAACAATCACCAAGTGGCCTGGCATCACAGCATGAATACCTTCAAATGCGGAAGTTCCAGGAACCATGGTATGCATGAGCTGATTGAGAGCCGCTTTGCGGCACAAGCGTTTGGGAACGTCAGGATGAGCTAAAACAACCTTGGCTTCAGAACCAAAATAGAGCCCTTTGTCCGAGATGTGAAAGAACAGCGGGCGAATCCCAAAACGGTCTCTGGCAAGGATGAGCCGGTCATTCTTGCGGTCGAACAAGGCAAAAGCAAATTCACCTCGAAGGTGCTTCATCATTTCCAAGCCATGATGACGGAAAAGTGGGAGAATGATTTCGCTGTCGGATTTCGTGACAAAGTTTTCTCCCTGAGTGAGTAGGTGGGAGCGAATGCGCTTGTAATCGTAGAGTTCACCATTGACCACAAGATCCAAGTCTTTGTCAGCAGCGCAAAGCGGTTGTGCTCCCGTATGAAGATCAACAATCGTTAAACGGGCATGTCCTAGAGCTAGACCTGCTTGGGTGTCAATTTTTTGTCCCTGTCCGTCTGGACCGCGATGGTGTTGGACGGAGATCATACTCTTCAAGTGTTCTTCGGCCTTGTCTTCTAAGCCCTGAGGTTTCCAAAATCCAGCAATTCCACACATATGTAATTTGATCCGATTGAAGGGTTATTTCTACTTGATTGGTAGATTTTCAGGAAGGCGGCCGTAACGTCCCATGACGGAAGTCAACAAAGCTTGCCGGATAAAAACGGCTCCGTGGGCTTGAGACCAATAAAGGTTGTGCGATGTGTCATCTAAACTTGTGTCCAATTCAGCTAATCGAGCCAGCGGATGTAAAATGACAGCATCCTCTTTAAGTGGACTATTTTTGTCTAACTTAAACATGCGATCCATGTTTTTGTAATCGTCCCCCACGTGAACGATGGAATTCATGTAGATGATATCCATGTCTGGTAGCGTGGGGTTCATGTCATTTGTGATTTCGTAATCAATTCCTGCGGCTTCAACCTCTTGTTTCAGGACTTCGCCGAATGGGTCAGCCATTTCAGAAACAAAGGTGATTTTCCGAAGGTGTTCTTGAAACTTAAGAGACATCAGAACAAAGCTCTTAACGGCACGCATACTTCCCGGTGTGCCAAGAACACCTAAATGAAGGTCCTCGGTTTTGCGAGGATTGTTAACAGCAAGTTCCGGCCGCCATTTCAAAAGAGCATACCAGTCGGCCATGGCTTGGGTTGGATGTTCTCCTGTTCCATTGCCGGCGTTGATGAGTGGAATGCGTAAATTTTGCATGAGACGCTCTGGCGCGTCAGTTTCGGTATGACGCATAATGACGAGGTCTCCATAGGCGTTAAACATTTCACCGATATCTTCAAGCGACTCTCCTTTTTTTGCGCCCGTGATTTGACCGTCTGGAATGCTGATGATTTTCCCGTCTAAACGTAGAACAGCGCTTTCAAAGGAGGTGCGTGTTCTTGTGCTTGCCTCAAAAAATGCGGTTATGACAATTAAATCCTCTAGTGGATTGTAAGGACCTATGTCAACGGCTTCCAGAATCGAGGCAAGTTTGCATAGCTCGACAACTTCCTGCCGTGAGAATTGATTTACCTCAATCACATTTCGAAAGGCAAGCCCTCGAATGATATCCAGGTTGATCACGCTCCTTTGCAAAAGTTCACCGGGTTCCGGATGCAAAGACTCTGCATCGCTCGGAGCTAATACTTCGAGCAGTCGATTGGGTTTAAAGTCTTCTTTAACGTGATTGGCCATGGTTACTTACCAAATCGATTTATTTTTCCAGTCTCTTACTAGGAGAACAAGTAGGAGCAGGGATCCTGCCAGAGTCCAAATTAGTGCGCCCCAAATAAGGCATTGTATGAAAAGAAGACTGAATTGCATCATGAAGCCTGAGTTCCTGTGGTTTCGTTTAGCTGTGTCCAATCAAAAGCTTGAGGTTGAATCTTTGTTGCAACGAAAACAACGATTCCTGAAACCGCAGCGGAAGCGAGTGAAGCCGTGAACCAACCGAGCTGGAAGTAAGCGAGCAATCCGCAGCTACTCCCCAGGATCATAGCCCACACAGCGCCGGCCCGAGGAATGGTCGAACAATACAGTCCACAAACAATTGGCCAAATGGCACTGGCAACGAGTGGGCCGGAAAGGAACAAGACCTGGATTAGATTCCATTGATAAAGGTGGCTGCCGCAACAGAGGATCCAAGTTGCAACGCCCAAACCCACAATAGCAATATAAGAAGCTTTTCTCGAATTGGAGCTTTTCTGATTCCTTCGTAACCCTTTCCGATAGATGTCTTCGGTCACCAGATCGGAAGTTGCTGCGAGGAGGCTATCAATACTTGAGGCAAGAGAGCAGAAGAGAACAACAAATATGAGGATCCCCAATGAAGGTCCGAGAACTTGGCCGGCAATCAAAGGGCCTACCATGTCAGGATCCGTTAGACTGATTCCGAGTGGCCCAGCACAGAGTCCGATAAAACCAGCGGCAATCGGGATTGGGAACCACAGAAGTCCCGAAAGAAGGAAAGCTTTAAAGGGGACACCTTCCCTCATGGCAAACGCGCGACTCCACCAAACATTGTTGTGAAAGATTTCGCCAAAACCAAAGAACATGTTGTTGAAGAATGCAAGCAAGGCGACTGGCATGAAAACCTGGAGCAAGGCCGGTTGATCTACTTCGATTCGAGTAACGACTTCCGAAACATCAATTCGAGTCAGAATCAGGAATCCTACAACAACGATTCCAAAGAGGATAATAATGCTTTGAATGAAATCGGTTCCAATGACCGCATAAAGCCCCCCAAAGAGGGTATACAAAACACAGACGAGCAGGATTGCAGACATCCCATAGAGGAATGGAATTCCTGAAAGAGCCTCAAGAAACTTGCCGCCAGCCATGCCCATGCTAACCAACCAAGCCATTGAATAAACCAATGAGATGATTAGAAAAAGCGCCCAGGCAAAATCGCCAAAACGCAAGCGCACAAAGTCACCGCTTGTATGCCCTTCCGGCATTAAATCTCGAATTCGACGGGCCATGGGAGCAAAAAAGAACAAGCCGAAACTCGCTGTAGCGTAGGCTAGCATTCCCCAGATGCCCATTTTTAGGGCAAATAATGGGGCTAGCATCACGGTGTTGGATGTGACCCAAGTGGCCATCGCCGTAGCTGATGCCAATGCGAGGCCGACGTTTCTTCCGGCCAACATAAAGCCATCACTATCTTTTGCCTTCCTTCCCCAATACAGACCTAAGCCAATCCAGAGCAAACCAAAGATTAACAAGAGCCCGTAACCCATCTCAGTGGAAAGAACCTGCGCAGATATCGAACTCAAGATTGGGTCCCTCCTGAGGTATAATGCCTCCGGTGTTGGTAGATTATGAATCCGAGTAGAGCGCAGAAGACACAGCTTCCGATACCGAGTAACAGCCAGACTTGGCTCGATTCGGGATAGTTTACCTGAACTTCTAAACGTGGTGCCCAGGTTTTAGATTGCTCCCGAATTCGAAAGAAATGAGAGCCTTCGGTAAGCCCGGAAGCAAAAAAAGCGGTATCGGGACCTAGGTAGCGAACTCGAGGGTTTTCAAAATTCCTATCGGACGATTGTTGTAGTTCGTAAATCGTATCATGCCTTAGCTCGGTCCAGCGGATCAAAACATGCCCCTCATCTGCAGAATGCACAGAATCCCCTTCAAACTGAAGTGTGGGAGTTGCGAAGATGGGGGAATTTAAGATGCTGAAAACCCCGGCGATCAAAATGATTGAATGGAAGCGGATGACAGACTTTCGTATTTTAGTTTCTGTTTCTCTAAACCATCGACCGTATGAATCTCTCAATAAATTGCAACCCAGAAAGAAATTTACTTCGTCCGCTGAACGACGGAATGTTAAAGTATTCGGATGCTTGAAACAAATATTGAGCCTAACACAATTGAAACGCCTATTGAGGATTTGCGAGTTCAATTGAAGCGCTTGAAATCGGATTTAGTCGAATTGGCTGAGTTTGGTAAATCTGAAGAAGATGCTGGGATTTATCGGATGGCATTTACTGAGGCAGATTGGCAGAGCCGCCAGTGGCTTCGTTGTAAAATGCAGGATCTCGGAATGGCCGTCCGAATCGATGGTGCAGGGAATGTAATTGGGCATTGGCCCCCCGATATGGATGGAGCATCGGTAATTATGGGATCACACACCGATTCGGTCCCTTGTGGAGGGCACTTAGATGGAAGTTTAGGGGTTATGACGGCATTAGAGTGTGCCCGTGTTTTAATTGAGTCCGAAACACGTCCTTCTCGACCAATCGAGGTGATTTCGTTTTCGGATGAAGAGGGGCGCTTTGGGGGAATGTTCGGATCGCAGGCATTCATCGGGGCAATTACCCCAGAGACGATTGCCTCCGCTACGGATCTGCAAGGGGTTCGTTTAGGAGATGCGATGAAGGCCCGGGGTCTGGATCCGCTGGAAGCTTTGGAGGCACGCCGGCTTGCTGAGTCCATCTATGCGTATCTGGAGCTCCATATCGAACAAGGACCTGTATTGGATGAGATGCACCAACAGGTAGGCGTCGTTGATGAGATCACCGGACTTTTTCGATGGTCGGGTAAACTGAAGGGCAAACCGAACCACGCGGGGACGACTCCTATGAGTCTGCGGCAGGATGCGTTTTTAGGCTTGGCTGAATTTGCGAATGAGATTCCGCGTCTCTTGGAAGAAAATGGAAGTGATCGAAGCCGAGCCACAATCGGAAATGTTTCATTGAGCCCAGGCTCCGCAAATACAGTTCCTGGGTTGGCCGAATTTTCCCTAGACGTTCGAGATACGAATGAAGAAAAGCTTCAAGAGCTAACCCAAGCATTTCGCAAAGCCCTCTCTGCCATCGCTCGAAGGCGTTCGCTAATGTTTGAGTTCGAAGAAATAAGTCGGATTGATCCTGTGAGTTGCGAGCCCAAACTTGTTGAAGTGATTCGGAATGAGGCCGAGCGCTTAAATTTTTCGTATGAGGTGATGCCAAGCGGTGCGGCTCATGATGCCCAAATGGTAGCATGCTCGGGAGCGCCAGTTGCTATGATTTTTGTGCCCAGTAAAAATGGACAAAGTCACTCACCGGCTGAATGGACGGCTTGGCAGGACATAGAAATTGGAGCAAACCTCATGCTTCATAGCATCTTGAAGTTGGTTGAACCAGAGTAAGGACATGCCTGAAACTGCGGTTTTTAATAAAACACGCGGTTTAAGCAGTTTTCGTAGTTACTTGTATTTAAGACCCTAGGATAACCAACGTTTACCACTGAATTGGTCGATAGAAAATCGACCCCCACCGGTAAAAACAAGCACCACATAAGCGGCAAGATAAACAAGTGCCAGTTCTTGTTTTTGAAAGCCTTGCCCACCATTTACAATGAATGCAGCTACGAGCATCGTAAAGGCAAGTAGAGCCGCCGAGTATCGGGTTCCTAGCCCCAACATTAAGAGCAAGGCACATCCGACTTCGGTCCCAATCGCCGAAATGAGACTCAGCTGATTTCCGATCCCCAATGGGTCCGGGAAGGTATCTTTCATATCGCTAAATTTCATCAACTTAGGCCATCCGTGGGCGAATAGCATAAAACCGCCAAATGAAATGCGAAGAATTGCTAATCCGATCGAATGAAAGAGCTCTTTATTCATAGTGTCGTGAATATATCCCGTAGCCGACAAGACACAAGGGGGCAAATGCGTTTTGTTTCAAAAAGTAGACTCAGCGTCTTCGAGGCAGGGTTACGGTGAATATCGCTCCGCCGTCTGGCTGATTTTCTCCCGTTAAACTACCTCCATGGGCTTCCATAATCGATCTCGCGATGGAGAGTCCAAGACCGAGGTGAGGAATCTGGGTCTTCTGAGTGCGCGTGGTATCAAAACGATAGAAGCGATCAAAAATCCGTTGGGTTTGATTTTTGGGCAGGCCACAGCCGTCGTCGATTACTTGAATTACAAAGTCATGTCGATTTACACTGGTTCTAAGTAGGATTTGAACAGGATCGTCGTTGTGTTGCAGTGCATTGCCGATGAGATTCGTGAGGACCTGGTGCATTCGAAATGGGTCCGCTTCTACAGAGGCGTCTTCGATTTCAGCAGTAAGCGTGCTTCCATGATCAAAAACCAATGGATTGAGTTCTTCAAGGAGAGGCGTAATCAAGTCCTCAAACGTGATGTCCTTCTTCTCGAGAAGGTAGGTTCCGGTGTCGAGTTGTGAAAGCTCCAGGAGTAAGGTGGTAATCCGTCTGATTTTTTGCGCAGACCGTTCACAGATTTCCAAGATGTTGGCATATTCTTCAGGGGTGCGCTCGCGTTTGCGCCCGAGTTGAATTTGACCTAACAGTGCCGTAAGGGGTGTTCGTAGTTCGTGCGATGCGTCTGCAGAGAAGCGCATTTGCTTTTGAACAAGCCGTTCGAGTTCATCAAATGTTAAGTTTAGAGATTTGGCTAATGCTCCGAGCTCACTGTTATCATATTTTCGCGATACTATGATTCGTTCAGATAGTTTGCCGATCGAAACAGCGAGTGAAGTTTTGGAAATCGCGGAGAGTGGGCGTAGATGATAGTTGATCCAACCTGCCATCGTTAGGATCGAAAAAGTAAGTATGCCTAAGCCGGCTCCCATCAGAAGAAGCGCATGATTTTGATCCAAATCATGCGGATGAGTGGCGAAAACGATGGCAATAAAAAGCGAGAACGACGCAATCAAAATTGCGGAGCAACCGAGCAAAATTTTCCATTTTAAGGGGCGAGGCATCATGGCTTACTTATAACGTAGCCTAGTCCTCTTCGGTTTTTGATGAAGTCTTTTCCTAATTTTTGTCGAATATTGTAGATATGCACATCGAGTGCATTGGAAAATGCCTCCTCTTCTTCGTCAAAAATTGCGTCGCAGAGGTGGCTTCGGCTGACGACGTTGTCAGCCCGCCTGGCAAGGTAGGCGATGATTCGGTATTCCGTTGCCGTAAGTGAAATACGCTCATCTTCCTTGGAGACTCGGTGTTGTGCTAAATCCACAATGACGGCCCCTAGCTCGATTGTGTTGCCAGTCAGTCCGCTGGATCTTCGAATTAAGGCGCGTAATCGAGCCAGCAATTCGTCGAGGTCATAAGGTTTGGTAAGATAATCATCGGCTCCACTATCTAGTCCGCGAATCCGATGTTTCACATGATCGCGTGCCGTTAACATGAGAACGGGAGTTCCTTTGTCTCGGCGTAATTGCTCTAAAACACTCCAACCGTCAAGCTTAGGCAGCATAATATCTAGAATGATAGCATCATAATCCCAGTAGCGAGCCTTGTACAAACCTTCCTCGCCGTCTGGTGCGCTATCCGCAGCATATCCGTCCTCACGTAATGCCTGCACCAAGCTTTGGCGGACATCCGTGTCATCTTCAATGATTAAGACTTTCAAAACCTGAAACTGCATGCTCTGGAGATTATCAGAGCGTTTCTTAAGAATACGTTAATTTATTGGGAAAAATGAAAAAGATAAAAGATGGTATTATTGCCGATACCCGATTGAGTTTTAAAAAACGATCCATTAGGCTTTTCAAATGTCAGAGGAAGACGGAAGCGAGCCAGCTCCGAAGCAAGTGACCACATGGCGTTTTGCGATGCAGAAGCTCCAAGAAGTCCGTCATGAAAGTATTCGGAATGCAAACACGGCGGATGTGATTGAGCAGATGGAAGAGCCGTTCAATGCAGCGCTGAAACACAGCCCTCCTAAGCCGACTTCGGGATTGATCGAGCAGCAGAACATTTTTCGAAAAATTCGGAAATGAAAGATCTGATTGTATTGGCTGCTGAGATCCAGCAGTTGCTTGAGACGGAGGACCGGCAATTTTGTTTTATTGGAGGATTGGCACTGCTGCATTGGGGGGAGCCTCGAATGACTCAAGATCTCGACATAGTTGTTTTTTCTGAGAGTAGTCGCAATGACTCGTGCCTAGACGTTCTGCTCAAGCACTATACCTCACGTGTGGATGAGCCGAGAGAATTGGCATCTGAGAAAGGGGTGCTTTTGTTGCAATCTGCTAAAGGAATTGGTGTTGATATTGCGTTAGGTAGTATTCGCTACGAGGCTTTGGTTGTTCAAAGATCAAGAAATGTAGAATTTGGAGCTAATGCTCAATTGAAGATCTGTTCTGCAGAGGATCTCGTAATTTACAAAGCGATTGCCAATCGGAGCCGAGATTGGCTTGAGCTTAATAGCATTCGAATTAGGCAGGTGGATCTTGATTGGAACTATATCCTTCGGGAGCTTAAGCCTCTGGTTGAGGCTAAAGGAAATCTTGATATTTACAAAAGAGTAGAAATCCTAGCGGATTCTTAGGCAGTCGATATAAATGCCTAGGTCTTTTGAAATTGAGGTATTGAGGAAAATTCGACGTGTTGGAAGAATTTTATTAATTTTTTTGTTCTTCTCGTTCAAATGGGTTTCAATCTGACATCTCTATGGGAAATACGAAAATTTCGATTGAAGAGGATCGGTTTTTAATCAATGGCTCACTTACGTATGCGGGTTGTGAATACAACGGACGGTCAATTGAAGGGCTGCTTTTTAATTCAAGAATGGTTCAAGCAGTTTTTGATGATGAAAATCAAGAGACGCGACAGCATTGGAAGTACCCGGATACAGGATTGTGGGATCCAGAGCGAAATACAAATGAATTTGTTGAGGCTTTATCTGACTATAAAGCACACGGACTACTGGCCGTTACTGTCGGCTTACAAGGGGGAGGATCAATTTATCGAAATCAAATCTACCAGGAATATCTGAATTCTGCGTTCACCAGTGATGGGGAGTTAAAACCTGCGTATTTTGATCGATTGGATCGTGTGATTCAGAAGTGTGATGAACTAGGAATGATCGTCATCGTGAATTACTTCTATTTTATCCAGGCGCGTAAGCTTTCATTTGCAGCAATAAAAACGGCAGCAGAAAAAACGACTGAATATCTTTTAAGCAAAAACTATGAGAATGTGCTTATAGATGTCGCTAATGAATCGGCCCCTTTTTGGAACTATCCCGAGTTAGAACCCGAACGTATCCATGTTTTGATCGATCTGGTAAAGAACATCACGTCAAATGGGAAACGTCTCTATGTCGGGTGTAGTCGAGTGGGCGGATCAAACCTGCCTCACTTTCCTCAATGGATGGAGGTTGAAGATTTTAATCTACCTCATGGAAATAGCACAACGGCTGATGAAATTCGGCATAAAGTTCGACTATTGAGAGATACTCCAGAATACAGGAAGCGGCCTCGCCCGATTTTGTTTAACGAGGATAGCGTCTTTGTAGAAAATCTTCAGGCAGCAGCTGAGGAATTCGCTTCCTGGGGATTTTATTGCCAAGGGTATGGAAGTAATTACCAAGATCGCTACGATTGGACCAAACATGGTCGCGAATCTGAATATGAAAAATTGAGTGGGTTTCAAACGCTACCCGTAAATTGGCGGATCAATACAGAAAACAAGCGAGCATTTTTTCATGAGCTAAAAGCTATGACCACTCCTTCCTAGTCATGGATGTCGTTGCTCTTTACGGCAATTTACTGGGATTGATTGTGGCACCTGTTGGGGTAGGTGTTGTAATGGGGTTAGCGGGGGTGAAACGAACATTCGCTTCAGTTTTATTTGCATATGCGTTTTACCTCTTCCAAACGGTTGTGGTTATTATGGCGGTTTGGGAGGCTAACTTATTTAATAACTCTTGGATCTTGCCCTTCATTGTTCTTGTCGGATGGATAATGAGTGCCGGAGTGGCCCTCGGATTTGGTCGGCGGTTTGGATATACGGACAAAGAGAAGGGATCCTTCCTGTTTTGTATCTGTATTTCTAACCATGGATATACATTACTGGGTATTGTTGCCTTTGTCGTCTTTGGCGCACAAGGATTAGCTCAGGCAACGTATGCTCAGTTTTTTATTATCCCATTTCTCGTCATTTTTTGCTTCCCAGCAGCTCGATATTTTAGCGAACAGACGGAAGCCGAAACGACGAAGACGAGCATAAGGCGGCATGTCTTTGATCGCAGAAATCTTCCTTTGGTAGCCATGTTGATCGGGCTCGGATTAAATTTGGGTGGGATGCCGCGCCCGGTTTTATGTGATCCGATTTTGAAATATGCGGTCTATGCGGGAACGCTTGTTAGTGGAGTTGCGATCGGTCTCCTTGTGGATTTGAGGAAAGTCTTTTCGTTTGTTCGAGAAAATGTGTTCTCGTTTGTCTATCGGTCATCGGTATATCCATTGTTTTTTCTCGGATGTGCTTGGATCCTTGGCCTGAATCCATTGGATACTTCGATTTTAGTGTTATTTGGGATCGTTCCTTCGGCCGTTTTTTCTAATATGATTGCCGATATGTTTGACCTGGATCGAGATCTGACCAGTTCTGTTTATCTCGTCAGCACGGCGCTATTTATCGTTATTAGTTTGCCTGTATATCTTTTTCTCGTGGAATGCCTTACCGACTTAGTTTGATTTTCTTGGAAAGTCTAGAGATAAGAAAAATGTTGAAGTTTTTTGCGAATGCGCTTTTCTTTTTCCTCCGCGATTCCGACCGTCGGAACGACGAGTACTATCGAATCCAGAGTAGCTCAGCGGTAGAGCAGGTGGCTGTTAACCACTTGGTCGTAGGTTCGAATCCTACCTCTGGAGCGTCTCGACAAGCTCGACGCCTCCGGCGGTAAGATTCGAACCTACGACCAAGTGGTTAACAGCCACCTGCTCTACCGCTGAGCTACTCTGGATTCGATAGTACTCGTCGTTCCGACGGTCGGACTCGCGGAGGAC
>JBCCKK010000067.1:0-12898 GCA_039027395.1 Verrucomicrobiota bacterium
GTCCCTCCCTCATCAGTCCGAAGTGGCTGAACCCAAGCTTCTTATATTGCTCCAACTGATTTTTAAAGTTTCTTCCCTTACGAGCGACGGTCGTAATTTTACCTTTCTGCCGAAATTCGGATACGTTTTTGAAAAGTTGATCTTCCGTTTCGTAAAGAATCAAAATCTTTTCCGAATTCGATTCACCCGTCACGCCTTCATCTTCGAGAACGGTAACGATTCGTTCGAAGCCAATCGAAAAACCGCATGCAGGTTCAGAGCGGGCTCCAAAGCTAGATATCATACCGTCATAGCGTCCTCCTCCCGCAATCGAAAACGGGTAGTCTTTATAACCAATCTCGAAGATCTGGCCCGTGTAATACCCCATGCCTCGAACAAGAGTTGGGTCGAACTCAATCGAAAAGGAATCGTCGTGAATCTGATCGCGGACGGATTGCAATGTGGACCTAAGCCGTTCGATAACGGCATCTTCTGCAATGCCATGGAAATGACTTAACTGTTCGTCGACCGACGTCGCATTACTGATCAATTCGATCTTGGTCAAAAGCGATTTAACTTGATCCTCTGGAAAGCCTTTTCCGATGAGTTCATTGGTGACGCCTTCGGCACCGATCTTATCCAATTTATCAAGTGCGATTAGAAGTGAGGGAACTTCAGATTCCGAAAAGTTTGAACCTTTGCCAAGTGCGCCCAATAGACGCCGATCATTAATTCGCACCTTAAAACTCCGAAGACCCAGCGAGCAAAGTGCCGTGCTAGTCGCCATAATTAGTTCAATTTCAGCAACATTGCTGGCATCCCCAATGACATCGGCATCACACTGAACGAATTCTCGAAACCGTCCTTTTTGAGGACGCTCTGCCCGCCAAACTGGTCCAATTTGTAGACTCCTGAAAACCGGAGGTAACTCGGCGCGATTATTTGCTACCATTCGAGCCAACGGTAAAGTCAGGTCGTATCGGAGCCCTAAATCGACCAAATCCCCTGGCTCATTAACCTCGTTCAAATTCAACTTATCGCCACGTTTAAGAATCTGAAAAACAAGGGTTTCATTTTCACCGCCATCACCACTTCGGAGATTTTGAATGTTTTCGATGGTTGGAGTCTCTATTCGCTGAAATCCGAATAATTGAAACGCCTCAGAAATTTTCAAAAGTGCGTGAGCGCGAAGTTCGGCCTGTGCTGGCAGAATATCTCGTGTGCCTCGTGCCGGCTTAGATGTCTTTTTCATAATAGAAATATCCCTAAAAAGAATTAACGAGCTCGCAGGGCTTCAGGATCCTAACGGCTTTGTATTCTCGAGTAAAATCCCTTGAAACAGGATGATGAAACCGATTCCGCCGACGATCATACCTGACGGGAATAAGTCCGCATCGAGTGTAAATGCTCGAAAAACCAAAGTTCCCCCAAAAAGAAGAAAAATGGCGGATATCGTGAATGCAATAATAGAAAACCACTTCATTTGACTAGAAGATTCTTATAATCGTAGATGACCTTCAATAGCAAGCGGATTACGGACCTTCTGAAAAAGATCGATTCCCTCCTGTTATACGGTTGTAACGTGATTGACGTATCTTTGGCACGCTTCAGGCTGAGCATCCTTGCTATGATGTCCAGGTTGTGTCTCAATCTCCTATATGGAGCTTTGCTCTGGGCCACCTGTATTGGGGGCCTTTCGGCACAGACGGGAGGTTTGTCAGCACACGACCTTCTCCAGACCGCCTTCTTTTCATACCAAAAGCGAGACTACGCTCTAGCCGAAGGACAACTGAAAGAATTTATTCGTGGCTATGGTGGACTCCCGGAAGCAAAACAATACGAAGAAAAAGTCCTGCGGTTGCTGAGCCTTTCCCAACTCCAACAGGCGAAATTTGCCGATGCTCTATCTAATATTGAAAAGTACTTAAAAACCTATCCCAAGGGAGATGCCTCCGTTGAACTCGGTTTTTGGGAGGGGGTCTGTCTCTTCAAAGAGCAAGAATTTGAAGAATCATTTTCCAAGTTAAAGAATTTCTCAGAAAGTCACCCGCGGCATGAGCAGATCGACCAAGTGCGGATGATGATGGGGATGTCTCAGTTAGCGCTCAATGATTACGAAAAGACCTTGGACGTTCTGTTAGATGCTCGTGAAACGATACCCGAATCGCTGAAAGGAAGGGTTCTTCCTGTTGTGCTCTACTGCCAGCTCCAAGAGAAGCAGTGGGATAACCTCGTGAAAGAGATGCAAGCATTCGATCCCTATGCGGAAGGAATGGACACACTCAGTAGCGTTAATCTTCTAGCGATTGAAATCGGGTCACAGCTGATGGAGGAAGATCGATTTCGCGAGGCCCTCCTCGTTCTACAAAAGGCGTGGCCTCAACAAAGGATCATTTCCAGGCAGGAACGCCGCCTTGAAGAAAAACAGGAACAATTAGCGCTGGTCAAAGCCAAAAGTGGCGATGACAAGTTTGAAGAACTACAGCTACAAGATCTCATACCGGAGATTGAGAGAGATTTAGAAAAAATTAAGAAGATCCCGAATTATGACACCGCTCTTCAGTTTAGAATCGCCCGTTGTTTTTTTATCCTAGAACGCTACCGCGAAGCTTACTTAGTTCTGGCAGAAATGGTTCGGCGTCTTCCCGAAAGCGAGTTACTTCTCCAAGCAAACTATCAAATGCTGGTTAGTTTAACCCGGATGGAGCGCTGGGAGGAAGCAATCGAATCGGCATCCCAGTTCGAAGAACGATTTCCCAAAAGTAGACTTCTCTCGAACGTGTTGTACCTCCAAGCGGAGGCCCATATGCGAATTTACAACTACGAACAGTCCGCCCGAGTGTTTCGTTCAATCGTAAAACGATCTCCCGACTTTGCAGAGGTTGAGCGTTGCCACTTCTTGGCAGGGTATTCGTTGATGATGCAGGAAAGAAATGGTGAAGCTGTTAAGCTTTTTGATCAGCATCTCGACCGATGGCCCAAAGGTGATTTTCGAGAGCAAGTGTTCTATTGGAAGGCAATGGCGTTCTACTACGACAAGCAATATCCAGTTAGTCGAGATGAGCATATGGCCTACATTAAAGCGTTTCCCAAGGGATCTTACCGAATTGATAGTATTTACCGACGAGCTCATGCCTTGTTTGGTCAAAAGAAATTTTTGGAAGCCTACAAAGAGTTAGAGGCATTCTTGAAAAAGCATGAATCCCACGATCTTGCAGATGAAGCCCGAAATCTTTTGGGGGATTGTTATTTCGCGATGGGTGAAATTGATCGCGGTCTGGCAGCGTACCGTCAAACATCGAAACGGATCGCACGTCTTTACGACTATGCTCAGTTTCGAATTGGTAAGGCGCTCAAGTCCACAGAGGAGTATGAAAAAATGGAGGCTCATTTTCGAGGATTTTTGAGTGATCGCCCCGACAGCCCGAGAGTGACCGAAGCACTTTCACAACTCGCTTGGATTCTAAGAAAGAATGAAAAACCGGAAAAGGCCCGCGACCTTTACTGGGATTCCATAAAAAAATACGGAAACGATCCCGAGGCAAATGCGGTGGAAGAAATGATGCGAACCCTGGCCAAGTATTACCGGGGGGAGAAAGCCGGGGAATATGATGGTAAGCTTACTGAGCTCTATAATGACTCTTTAGTGAGTGGAGAGGTTTCTTTGGCTGCTCGGTGTCTTTGGATGCGAGCTCAACTAAAATCAAAGAAAGCTCGAGAATCACAACGAAACCTCCTGAACCAAATACTAGATCAGGCGAAGCCCGTCGAACTTAGTCCGGTAGTTCTAGCGGATGTAGCAGACAGTCTTCGAGAGTCGAGCGATCTTGAACAAGCTAAGACATGTTATCGAACGATGTTATTTTGGTATCCGAGATCACTACTCAAAGATCGCAGCTATGCAGGTCTTGGCCTGATCTTTCGGGAAAAAGATGATCCAGCAAAAGCGCTTCACTACTATGGCTTGTTTGAACGGGAAACGGTAACTTCTCCACTCTGGGCGCAAGTTCTTCAATCGAGGGCGGAAATCTTTCATGATCAGGGTAAAGAAGAAGCGGCGATTGGTGAGCTAAGCCGAATCCTCGAAATTAAATCTGCTCGTGGAAAGCCCTGGGTGGAGGCGCTTTATCAAATTGGAGAGATTCACATGAAGCAGGGGCAGCCGAAGAAGGCGATTCCCTACTTTCAACGAATCTACATCATGTATGGAAGATGGGCTGACTATGTAGCAAAAGCCTATTGGGAAAGTGGCCAGGCCTTTGAGCAACTGAATATGCGTGAGGAGGCTATCAATACTTACCAAGAGTTTTCAGATAATACCCATCTCAGTGATCGACCAGAATATGAGAAGGCGATTCAGCGGCTAGATCGTATGCGGGTTCCTGCTAAGCCACGAAGAGAAACGGAGCAAGCTTCATGAGGGTTCTCGCGCTGATACTAACTATCTGCTTTTCAGGCTCAATAAGTTACGCCCACAAAGTTGTATTGAAGAATGGCGAAACCATTGAGGCTCAGGCATTAAAGCTAAAGGATGAGACCATTGTTGTTCGAGCCACCGTTGGTGGAGGTGTTGGAGAAATTCCTTACCCCCGTAAGCTCGTCGAAAAAGTGATCTTTGAGCCAACGAAAGAAGAATTAATCCTTCTAACGTCAGGCGACCGGTCGAAACTTGGTGACCTAAAGGCACTCTGGAATGAACGAAAACCCTTTCTAACGATCGGCGACAGTGATGCTGGAAACGTTGGACTGACCTATGCTCGTTTACTCTTGGCGGGCGAGAGTAAAGGAGCGGCAAAAGAAGCCTTGGGGGTTATCGAGGAAGTCCGTCAAACGGATTGGAGTGAACGCCGTCGCCTGGAGGCAAGCCGGATGAGGATTGCTGCTTTGGTAGCAACTGGGAACATTGAGCTGGCTATGCAAGAGGCCGATCAAATGGAGGCATTGGGGGCTTCGGATGATATTCAATTAGCCGAGGCTCGGGTTCGCTCAAAGTTCGTTAAAGCAAATCTAGCTTGGAGTCAGTTGAAGAACTTGGAAAAAGATTGGCCTAAATGGCATCTGATGCCAGAAAAGCGAGCCGAGCGCACCCGATTTCTGAATGAAGCGCTCGATCAATATCTCTTTCCGGTGGTGGCGCATACAGAGCTAGAAAGCCTCTGCGCAGAAGGGCTGGTAAAAGCCGCACGAATTTATCAACACCTCGGACTCAACCAAGAGGCCCGTCGATGTGTTGATGAAGTATTAAACTATTTCCCTAATCCAACCTATGCGGGGCAGGCGCGGGAAATACAAAGAACACTCAATCAAAAAGGAAAAACATCGTGAAAACCAACTGGCGTCCACAGGGGGTGATTCTTGTTCTACTGCTATTTGCTGGGACATGGATTAGCCATATCAGTTACAGTCAACCGGCACCAACCACTCAGGAAGTGGTAAATCAGAAGTTGGCCAAAACCCAAACCGATCAATCGTTGCTCGATCTCTACCTGCAGGGTGGGTTATTGATGCATGTGATTGCACTGTGTTCGATTGGCACAATTGCGGTAGCAGCCTATTGCGGAATTCAAATCAACAAAGGAAAGATGGCGCCCCAATCACTAATTTCTGAGCTCAACAACAAAATGGCTCAGCGGGATCTTGAGGGGGCATTTGCAACTTGTAAGGGTCAACCTAATGCTCTAGCGAACACGCTTTCATCTGCTCTCGTAAAAGCGAATTTTGAACGTGATATGTACAACAAGCCAGCGATGGAACAGGCGGCGGGTGAAACGCTGATCCATGAAGAAACTCGTTATATGATTTGGATTAACTACCTCAATGTCTTTGCCACAATCGCGCCAATGATTGGTCTCTTAGGAACGGTTACGGGTATGATTGATGCATTTAACCAACTTGCTGCGGGCCGGTCCGAACCTGACGACCTGGCTGGTGGAATAGGACAAGCAATGGTAACTACTGCGGGAGGACTGATTGTTGGTATTCCCGCGATGTTCTGTTTCTTTTTCTTCAGAAACAATCTTCAAGGTGCAATGGCTGACATTCAAAAAGCAGTGACAAACATGCTAGATCTTTTTACCGGAGAGATCTCACTCGATCAGTAGAAGCGAATTTTCAGGATCTAGGAGTTTCATGATCGCAAAACGCAGGCAAGGGGATGACGTCAGCTTCCAGTTGGCACCCATGATTGACATGACCTTCCTTTTGCTGATTTTCTTCATGGTCACCACCAAGATTACCAAGGAAAAGAAAAAGCTAGATATTGACCTTCCTGTCGCGTCGGCGGCCTTGACGCCAGATGATTTAAGTGGACGCGAAATCATCAACCTAGATGGGAGTGGCCAGATTTTTATCGGAGATGAAATGGCGAGCGAGAAAAAGTTGAAGGCGTATCTAAAACAACGCCTTATCGACTTTCCCCCACTGCGAATTTATGTGAGGGCGGATGCTAAAACACCGGCCAAAAGTATAAAAAAAATCATGAAAATGTGCGCAGAAGCTGGGGCAATCGAAGTGATTTTTGGTTCGTATAAAAAAGACTAGTAATGAAGATTAACCGTCGAGACCAACAAACGGTAGAGATGCAAATGGGGCCCATGATTGACATGGTGTTTTTGCTGTTGGTTTTCTTTATGGTGACTGCAAAGCCGATCAAGCCGGAGAGTGATGTTGGGCTTCAGTTGCCGGGGACGGTTCAGCAAGAAGAGATTTTAGAGCTTCCAGATGAGCAGCGGATCGAGATTCAAGCCAACGGTCAGGTGGTGCTGAACGATTTATCGATGGATGCACCCAATAGTAAGAATCTGCCAACACTCGTCCGAACTTTAACGCGTTTTCGGGAGGCAACCGAGGCCAATAATGCAGACCCTTTAGTTACAGTTGACGCCCATGATGCTGTGCCCCATCAACGGATTGTTGATGTTATGAATGCGTGTGCTCTCGCGGAAATTAAAGGTGTCACTTTCGCCACAGAGGATACGGAAGGGGAGGGAGGTTTCTAGTGGATGTTTCATTAGATAGCTTACAGGACACGACAAAAGGAAGTCGCCGTAAAGTAGTTGTTTCAGTGATTATGGTGAGTGTAATTATTCATCTCATTGGAGGATTCGGTGCAGCAATTTGGATTGTTGCCAAATACTTTAAGCCGCCCGAGGCAACCTTTGTTGCCAAAAAGATGGTAACGATTCCTCCAAAGATCATCGACCCCAAGATGGCAGCAGCGGAATTCGACGCGGCAGCGCCCAAGCCCGTTTTGGATCAAAAGATTGCTAGCTTACGAGCAACTGATTTTGCTCTCCCTGATTTGCCTCAAATGCCGGTTGATCAAATTATCGACTTCAATCCATCCACGTTAGTTTCTGACCAAGTTACTGGAATGTTAGGTAAACTAGGAAGCGGTGGTGGCGGCTCTGGCGGAGGTGGTCAGGGCGATGGGATGAATTTCTTTGGGCTTCAGGCTACCGGAAAGAGTGTTTTGATTATTTTTGATATCTCACAAAGTGTTGTTACCAAAGCAGAGCGTGCTGGAGTCTCGATTGAGACCATTCGTGACGAAACACTAAAACTCATTGATCAGCTTTCGATTAACACGACATTCAATCTGTTCCAATTCAGTCGCTATTATCAGCCGTTTTCTAAAAGTTTAGTAGCACCTACTCAAGAAAACAAAGAAAAGGCTAAAGCTTGGTTAGAGAAAGACTTTCAGACGGATGGGTCTCTCGGAAGGCGTGATGTTCGTGGGGTCGTATCTCCTCAAGGAGGTGAGGACAACGGGGTCGTTTTTGTGTTAACGGCAGCAATGGAGCTCAAACCAGACGTGATTTTTTTCATTTCAGACGGGAGCTTTCAATCCAGTCAGCATTCAGGCCAAGTTCCTTGGGAGTTATTAGAAGACTTGGTTAAAACCTACGAAAAGAAGATGCCTGAACTCTCAAAATTGAACTTTCTCGGGTTCGAAATGAAGTCGCCGGATCGAAAAGAAATGAAAAAAATTGTCCGCGATTTGGGTGGCAAACTTAAAGAGTTGAAATAGCTAACGTTTTTTCTGCCTTATTGTCAGAAATGGGTAAATTTTAGAGCTTCTCCTCTAAAATTTCGTTACAAATTAATGTCACTCAAGGAGTTATTAAAAAAAGAGGAATACTTTACTTGCGTGTTTTGCCGGGCTTCGCGTATTATTTTCGCTTCATATGCCCACAAAAGAGCAGGCATCGTTGGAAATCAATCGCAAGTTTCTGATGGAAATTGGAGGCTGGCGGGCGATGAAAGAAGCGGAAGCCTTGGTGCAAGCCGGCAAGGTTGAATCCGTCGAATGGGATCCCCCTATGTTGCGTGGGAAGGTTCTTACGGGAACGAGTTCCGTCAACGCACGGTTACACATAGGGTCTCGTCTTTCAGAGGTAGAGAACCTCTGTTCCTGTCGACAAGCACGTGAATATGGGACGATTTGTTGTCACGTCATCGCTCTGGGGCTTGCGTATCTCAATCAACAAGAAAAGGAAGCTCAGCCTGCAGAGGAAGAGCCTTCTTTAGCGACTCTTCCTGCAAATAGTAAACCTCCTCTGACTTATATCTTGATGTCGGAGGCTGCGGATACGGCTAAACAGCTTCGGTTAAATATCGTATTACCGGTTAAGTTAGTGGAGGCTTGGCACTCGGGCGAAATTCGAGTGATCGTTCAAGGAAGCATTAACGGAGGTGCATTTTCTCCATTAGATCAAATTGTTAAAAAAGCAGGACTCGAACCGTTCGCCGTCTCCGATGAGGATGCGACGGCACTCGATGCCATTCGTTCGTATAACCAAGACCAGCTGCCTGGCATGTGGGCTTTACCGGCAAAGAATGCGGGAGACTTTCTGAAACTGCTGGTAGGACATCCGAACGTATGGCTCGGAAAGAAACAGCAGCTTAAGCTTCCACCTCCAGCGTCCAAATCCCAGCTTAACGTCTCCGTTACGGAAGACGGAGATTTAAGTCTAAGATTGGTTGATGAGGCAAATGGGCAAGGTCAAGTATTACAGTCAAAGACTGGGCAATGGTGGTTCCGAGGTGACGAAATTGTGCAGCTTAATGGCCTTCCGTTGCGTTATCTGGGTTTACGTCAATCTAACAAGACGGTGACTCGTGAGGAGTTGGCCCATTTTTTTCAACATGAGGTTGGCTATCTCGAGCGACAGACAAGTCTACAATTAGAAAAAGCCTGTGAAGACTTTCAATTTGAAGTTCAGCGACCGAACATCAAGTTGGTGCTTGACGGTATGCTATCTGGATTGAGCTGCCAGGTGCAGGCAATCTATCCAGAACAGGTCGAGGTGATTCAAGGCTCCGAGAGTCGCCATCTTTCCAGAAATGGAAAGGTTAACGGGCGCTACGGAAAGCATCGACGATCTGAAGATTGGCGACCGGACCCCCAAAACCCGAAACGTTTTTATATTCGTGATGTTCGTGCTGAGGATAAAGTCCGTGATGAAATTATGCTGGCTGGATTTCAGCCTGGTAAGCGAAATCCGGGACTTTACACGCTTTCTCCAGAAGCGCGTGTCGGATTTTTCTTGGCAAACATTTTGCCTAAGTGGCAGCAAAAATGGGAGGTCGAGTATACCGACCGTATGGGTAAACTATTTGAACAATGTGACCTAATCGAGCCTGAGCTCAACATCGAAGAAAGCGGTGAGGATTGGTTATCCATGGATATCCAATTCCGCGAGGCGGATGGGAAAAGTCAATTGTCTGCCCTAGAAGTTCGGCAACTGCTAGAAAAGGGAATTAGCCATCAACGCTTGAATTCAGGTCGAGTGGCTCTGCTTCCCAGTAAAGCGGTCAAAGAATTTCACGAAGTTCTCCACGATTGCCAGGTTCAACAAGAAGATGGGCGATACCGTTTAGATAAACGATTCAGTGGATATCTTGGAGAAGCTCTAAAGGAAAATGATTGGAAGCTCTCCGAGCAATCAAGTTGGAATCCGCCAGATGCTCTTGTTGATGTGGAGCCCATTGAACTCTGCTCAAATCTGGCAGGCCTTGTTCGTCCCTATCAGAATGAAGGGATTTCCTGGATGCATTATCTAGGAAAGAACCAATTACATGGGGTGTTGGCTGATGAAATGGGTTTAGGAAAAACGCTGCAGGCTTTAGCCTATTTGGAGCATAAGAAGAAAATACGCCCAGCAAATGAACCTCTAAGACCGTCTCTTGTGGTTTGCCCGACTTCTCTGGTCTTCAACTGGAGAGATGAAGCTGAACGATTTGTTCCAGGATTGAAAACGCTGGTGTTGCATGGGCCAGCACGCAAAGCTGATTTTCCTAAGATTCAAACGACAGACCTTGTAATTACCTCGTATGCGCTTCTCCGAAGAGATTTGGCAATTTATAAAAAGCACGAGTTCGAAATTATTCTTCTAGATGAAGCTCAGTTCATCAAGAATCGGACGAGTCAGAATGCAAAGAGTGTTAAGCAGCTTGAAGCGGGAAATCGAATGGTGCTAACGGGAACACCTATTGAAAATTCACCATTTGATCTTTGGTCGATTTTTGATTTCTTAATGCCTGGCTACCTTGGTTCGGCAAAAGAATTTAAAACTCGCTATGAGGTCCCAATTTTCCGCCATTCGGATCAAGCGGCCCAGGAACGCCTACGCCAGCGAGTGCGCCCGTTTATTTTGCGGAGAACAAAGAAGCAGGTAGTCCGTGAGCTTCCCGCTAAGATCGATCAGATTGCTTATTGTGATCTCAGCGTAGAACAGAAGGCCGTTTACAAAGAGATTCTCAACAAGGCGAGAAGTTTGGTTTTTGATGCATCAGGCAAAGATGGGGTGGAGAAAAGGCGGTTGACGGTTCTGACAACACTGATGCGCTTGCGGCAAGCATGTTGCCACCTTAAATTGCTCCCAACCGAAGGCGAAAAAGACTGGAAAGAACCTTCATCCAAAGTGGATTATTTCTTTGATCTTCTCGATCAGGCGCGTGATGGAAATCACCGTCTTTTGGTTTTTAGTCAGTTTGTTCGATTACTAAAAGTGATAGGAGATGAACTCAAGCGCCGGGAAATTCCCTATTGCTATATTGATGGCTCAACGCTTGACCGAAAAGCTGAGGTTCGACGTTTTCAGGAAAATTCTTCGATTCCAGTATTCTTAATCAGCCTTAAAGCGGGAGGCACTGGATTGAATCTGACAGCAGCAGATACGGTTGTCCATTTTGATCCATGGTGGAATCCAGCTGTTCAAGAGCAAGCAACTGCGAGAGCTCATCGGATTGGACAAACCCGTGTGGTGCACTCGTATAAGCTCATTGCTCGGGGAACAGTCGAAGAAAAGATCGTTGAACTTCAGAAAAAGAAAATGGAGATGGTTGCGAACACTTTGATTAGTGAAGATGCCTTTATCCAAAATCTGAGCTGGGATGAATTGCAGGAATTGTTGCAGTAGTTTGGGTGCCCGTTAATCTTCGCACTATGACATTTGATGAGTTCAACACATCGGTCGAATCGGATGCATCGCCTGTGGAAAACCTATCTTTACCGCTTCAAGCGTTGTGGTGGGATAGGCGCGGTGATTGGCATCAAGCTCACGAGGTAAGCCAACAGTCGAATTCCCAAGAGGGAGATCGCGTGCACGCTTACCTACATCGTAAGGAAGGGGATGAGGGTAATGCTTCATACTGGTATTCACGGGCGGGTGAGTCGAAGGTTGCGACATCTCTGGATGAAGAGTGGGAAATGCTGGTAAAGCGTTATCTGGCCAAATCCTAGAATGATGCGAGCTCCGTCCCGATATATCATTATGTCAGCCGTTACTGGAGCGTCGGCGGTGGCTTTGGGTGCTTTTGGGGCTCACGGACTTGAGGAGCAACTCGCAGAACGAGGATTAACGGACGTTTGGAAAACGGCCTCGATGTATCATTTGGTTCATGCGGTGTTACTATTTTCTCTTGGGTTTATTCAACCGTTTCCCATGCGGAGGTGGTGGACTTTTTTCTTGGGTGTCTTGATTTTTTCAGGAACTCTCTATCTGATGGGATTGACGGGATGGACAAAACTAGGAATGATCACTCCGCTGGGCGGGACTTTATTGATCGCCGGTTGGATTTCACTGGCCTTTGCATTCAGTAAATCGAAATAGAACGGGTATGTCTCAAACAATAACTAGACCGACACTTCTAGCCTATAATACGGTTGAACGGGTTCTTCGGGGGGATTTCTTCCATACGGTAGACCGCGATACACTTGTTACGGATCTATCATCTTTCCCGAAGAGTTGGGACGTGAATGGGATTGGAACGACCAACTGGTATCGCCGAAATGGTGAAACGATGATTTCTGGAAATGCTGGGGAGCCTGGAATTATGTGGTCTGATCCGGAAGGCGATCAACCCATGGAGGTGATCGACCTATTTCACGAAGCACCTTCGGATTCGGGAGGTGATTTAATTAGTCCTTCAATTCACGATCAAGAGGGTGATGTAACATTTCCGTTTCTAGCCGTTGCCGTTGGAGATCCGGATTCTGTTGCCATTTTTGAAAAGAAGTCTTGCGATGATGTGCATGCGTGGCTCTGGCGACTATTTAACAACGAAAATATTGGATTAGCTGGGCTTGAGCTTAGTGGAACCTTTACGAATGTGGAGTACTCGACTGCCTTCTATTTGCCACTCGAAGGGATTGATCTGTCTGCTGGCTATAAGGCAAATGGCAGCTTGAAAACAGCCACGCGAGAAAATGGAATTTGGAAGATGGGGGGCGTCTTTGCGGCAAATGTGACACTTCAACGAATGCTTTCGGTGGAAGGTCTTCCTGCTCATCTTCACGGATATGAGACTTCGACCCGAGTAGGAGGTCACATCATTAGGATGGAAGCCGAAAATATAAAAGTCAAAATTTGGCCTCTCAAAGATCTCATTATGAAGATCAGGAATCTCGATTATA
>JBCCKK010000068.1:0-12694 GCA_039027395.1 Verrucomicrobiota bacterium
CGCAACAGAAAGATAAGGGTGCTCCATTAACCTTGGTTTTTGCTCGGACAAAATATGGTTCGGATAAGCTTACCAAAAAATTGCGTAAGAAAGGTTTGAAGGTTGAGTCGATTCACGGTGATAAATCGCAATCGGCGCGTGAGCGAGCTTTAACAGCATTCCGAAAGAAACAGATTCGAGTCCTGGTGGCTACGGATGTTGCTGCTCGGGGAATCGATGTGAAAGGAATTACTTTAGTGATTAATTTCGAGCTTCCAGATGAGCCTGAATCTTACGTGCATCGAATTGGACGAACGGCTCGAGCCAAAGCCCATGGGATGGCCCTTTCCTTTTGTTCAAAAGAAGAATTTGCAAAGCTCAAAGAAATCGAAAAAACGATTGGGAGTGCACTTCCTATCCTGCGAGAGCATTCCTTTCATCAGGAAGAGTGGGTTGCCCAATATCGAGAGTTTCGAGATCGGAAACCAGGGCGAAAGAACCGCCCGAAGAAGCCGGCTCGTAGGCGTAACTTTCGCCGCAATAAAAAGGCGCGACGCTGAATTTCAGTCCGTTGATATGCGGATTTAGGATTCCGAAGAAAAAATTAGATTTTCACTGGATCTTCGCTTGGGAGGCGACAGACTTTTGATCCTTAAAATACTATGGATCAGATTAACGCTACCTACGTTCAGCACATTTCCTCTGAACTCAACATCCAAGCCCGCCAAGTCGCCGCAGTGATGGTGCTCTTGGAAGAGGGCGCAACCATTCCTTTTATCGCTCGTTATCGGAAAGAGCGCACCGGCAGTCTCGACGAAGTAGCCATTGCCGCAATTCGCGATCGTGTTGAAAAGTTGACGGAGCTCGACGCTCGTCGGAATTCGATCGTGAAGTCGTTGAATGAGCGAAATTTAATGACGTCCGATCTGAAACGTGCGGTCGAAAAAGCTGAGACATTGAGTGCCTTGGAAGATATCTATTTGCCGTATCGCCCGAAGCGTCGTACTCGAGCAACCATTGCTCGTGAGGCGGGTTTGGAACCCCTTGCAGAACTTTTATGGGAACAGAGATCTGAAGATCCGGAGAAAGAAGCGGCCGGTTATGTTGATACCGAGAAAAAGGTCGAATCGGTAGAGGATGCCCTTGCAGGGGCTCGCGATATCCTGGCAGAGCGGATTAATGACGATAGCCAAGCTCGGGCTAAGCTGCGTGAACTCTTCCAGCAAGAAGCTATTCTGTCATCAAAGCTGTTGAAGAGTAAGGAAGCAGAAGCTGCTAAGTTTAAAGACTATTTTGAATGGAATGAGCCCGCGGCAAAGGCGCCGTCCCATCGGATTTTGGCAATTCGGCGCGGAGAGAAAGAAGGCTTTTTGATGATGCGGGTGATTCCCAGTGAAGAGGTCGCAGTTAAGATGTTAGAACGGCTCTTTGTCCAAGGAGACTCTCCGTGTGCTGAACAGGTGAAGCTCGCAGTTAAGGATAGCTACAAGCGACTTCTAAGCACGGCATTGGAAACGGAGTTGCGGCTCGACCTCAAATCGAGAGCGGATGAAGAGGCCATTCGGGTTTTTACCGACAATCTTCGAGAGTTGCTTCTGGCGTCTCCTCTCGGGCAAAAGACAACTTTGGCTATTGACCCAGGCTTCCGCACGGGCTGCAAAATCGTTTGTCTCGACCGGCAGGGTAAACTGCTCTGCCACGATGTCATCTATCCCGATAAATCGGAGTTTGAGCGACGGGAAGCCGGCGAATTGATTATTAAACTCTGCCAACACTTTAAAGTCGAAGCCGTTGCCATTGGTAATGGAACAGCCGGGCGTGAAACCGAAGCGTTTATTAAAAAGCTGAAGCTTCCTAAGCAGGTGGCGATCATGATGGTGAATGAGAGTGGGGCTTCCATCTATTCGGCATCCGAGGTGGCACGGGATGAATTTCCCGACCTAGATTTGACGATTCGTGGAGCTATTTCTATTGGAAGACGATTGATGGACCCGCTTGCCGAGTTGGTGAAAATTGACGCGAAATCGATTGGAGTCGGGCAATATCAGCATGATGTCGACCAGAACCGCCTAAAGCGCAGTCTAGATGAAGTGGTGATGAGTTGCGTAAACTCCGTAGGTGTTGAGGTCAATACGGCGAGTAAACAACTGTTGTCCTACGTATCTGGTCTGGGGCCTCAAATTGCGGAAAACATCATTAAGTTCCGTGACGACAATGGTCCCTTCACATCCCGAGCTCAGTTGAAAAAGGTAGAACGTTTGGGACCTAAAGCATTCGAACAAGCAGCCGGGTTCCTGCGGATACGAGATTCAAAAAATCCACTGGATGCCAGTGCGGTGCATCCTGAGCGTTATGGTTTAGTTGATCGCATGGCGAGAGATTCAGGATGTTCTGTGGGCGATCTAATCAAAGACTCCATGAAGCAAAGTCGCATTAAGTTGGAAGACTATGTGACAGACGACGTGGGGCTTCCGACGCTTCAAGACATTCAGCAAGAGTTGAAGAAGCCAGGACGAGATCCACGTGCAGAGTTCGAGCTCTTTTCGTTCGCGGAGGGAGTCGAGCAAATGAGCGATCTAAAAGAGGGGATGCGTGTGCCGGGAATCGTAACCAACGTCACAGCGTTTGGAGCGTTCGTTGACATTGGGGTGCATCAAGACGGGCTGGTTCATATCAGTCAGTTATCCGACGAATTTGTAAACGATCCTAATGACGTCGTTAAAGTGCAGGACAAGGTCTATGTGACCGTCATGGAGGTTGATCAGGAACGTAAGCGGATTGGGTTATCAATGAAATCGCAGCCGGATGTCACGGCTCGTTCAGACTCCGGTAAGAAAAGCGAAGATCGCCGCCCCCGCAAACAACAGGGACGACGACCTCGGCAAGAGTCCAATACGGTTAACTCCGGTAATGATTGGTTTACAGAAGCCATGAGTAATGCCAAGAAACGGTAACGCTTGTTGGAGCCCTATGTTGCTTTCACCATCGACATGATGATCCGATCAAAGAAACGATCGCTAAACCATCTCCGGATGAACAGAAGCGGCGCGGCATATTTGCCGGCGGCATAGCGGGTTTTCGGTTTCGAGGCATGGATCGCTTCAGCGATTACTCGACTAATGACTCGAGGGTGTGATCCTCCCCCTCCTTCATATTCTTTTCGCTGTGCCTCATTAAGGCCTGAAACGAGGTCTCGATAAGGTCCGCTACCGTGTTTCTCCACCATGGGTTTGGCCATTACGTCTCCAAATTCGCTTTGGATCGCTCCGGGCTCAATAAGGACGACGTTGATGCCAAACGATGCGAGTTCAGTCCTTAAAGAATCGGACCACCCTTCGAGTGCGTGTTTGGTAGCGTGGTACCATGCTCCCATTGGGGCATAGATTTTTCCACCGATCGACGACATATTGATAATGGTTCCTGATCCTTGTTGCCGCATCGTTGGTATGAGAAGTTGAGTTAAACGGGCGAGCCCGAAGAGATTAACTTCAAATTGGTAACGGGCTTCTTCGATCGTGATTTCCTCTACGGGACCATAGAGTCCAAACCCGGCGTTATTAATGAGAACATCAATTGTTTGCTGGGCTTGTAAAATGGTGTTAACGACTTCTTGGATATCTTCTTCCCTCGTAATATCTAATTTAAGAGGAGTACAACCGAGTTCGCGGAGGGGCTCCATATTTTGCACGCGACGTGCGGCAACGTAGACGATATGGCCTTCGCCAACCAGGGTTTTAGCAGCATCGTAGCCAATGCCCGATGACGCTCCAGTGATAAGAATAACTTTTTGATTGGGTTTCATAGGATTTGTATTTTACAGATTTACAATTTTAGAAATATGTAAAATAAATTTGACATTTTTACATGTTTTGTCAAATGTAAATTTGTGGCGAGTGATGAAAAAACAAAAAAGATCTTAGACAAAGCTAAGGAACTCTTTCTCCATCATGGATATGCGAAAGTCACCTTAAGTGATATTGCTGAGCAGTCGGGATACTCCCGCCCGACGGTGTATCAGGTATTTCCCAATAAAGAAGAGATTTTCAAGACCTTATTAGAACAATGGGCAGAAGAAGCCCTGCAAAAAATTAGGCAGGGGATGAACCCAGATGCTAAATGTTCGGACCAACTACGATTCGCCATGACTATCTGGATAATTGAACCCTATCAGCTCCTCAAGACATCTCCACAAGCAGCGGAGCTCTTGGATTGCTCTTATGGATTTGCTAAAAATGTCGTCAGAAACAACTACCGAGGATTTGAAGCACTGATCGTTCAGATCCTTAACAGGGATAAACGGGATCGAATTTTCAATTCGCAAAAGATGGCCCAGCTCATTTCGTTTTCCTTAAGGGGATTCAAAGCGCACACGGAAGATGTAACCCAGCTGAAACGCTTGGTCGACGATCTCATTGAACTGGTCGTTTATCCCGAGAAAAGTTAGAGATCTCATAGCAAGACATATCTAAAATCTCGTCGATGGAGTCAGCGATAATGGTATTTCGGTCCATAAGAAGTCGGGTTAGATCAACTTGACTTATGTTGTGAGTTATCGGGTCTGTTGTGGGCAAATCCTAAAAAGTGGCATCGAATCACCGCTGTCATTCGACAGGAATGCCATAACCTCTTCCTCCCCAGAGTTGCGACTTAAAAACTTCGCAGAATGAGCCTCGGAATCAAAGCTATCGAGACTTCGGTTCTAGAAATGCAAAGTAAAGGGATAGGAACCCGAGGTTAAAGAGCCAGAGACCTTCAAAGTAAAGGGCGATCGAAAGGTGAAATCCCAGGCCCAAGCCGATGGCCAGAATTCGCGTTTGTTGAAAGCCAAAGAGAAGCGGGCTAGCCAGTTGAAAGGTCAAAACGGCGTATTGAAGGGCGGTCCAAACAAACGCCGGAAGTGTTTGTAAGCTCCAGGCCGCAAGTCCGGTGCGAAACAGGCCATTGGTTACGGCGTAGAGGGTGTTGGGATCCGTGAGCCAGGTGCCCCAGACGGCTTTTCGCCATCCTGAGAGTGTGTAGATGGCGATTAATGTCGCGATGACTGCATAACGGCTGATCTGTAATCGAGTTCGATTGTCCGAAGTGGTTGCAACCACCAACAGAGAGAAAACAAAAATTCCATTCACACCACCAAATGCACTGGGGCTCGTTAATGTCGCCAAGGTTAGTCCAAGAGCAAGCACCATCGCCGTGATTCGTTTAAAATAGCGCCCATGAACAAGGTTGAGGCAACCGACTAAAAATAAAGCATAGGTGAAATCGATTAAGACAGGGGGAAGGGGCGATAAAAGAGAGGCTCCTGTGGCAGCGCTCCAAGCGGAGGCGCTTGGATGAAATCCCTGCTGGCCGAGCCAAAACGAGCGTGTGGGTAGCCAAGCAATTCCATGGATCAACAGAGCCAATCCTGTGCCCCGATAGAACCAAAAGAACCAATTGATATTATTAAAGTTTTCGAGGAAATTTTTCATAAACTCCGAAATAAAATATCTAACTATTAAAGCTTAAGCAAAAAATAGCCTTTTTTACCAAAATAACACACAACGCTCTTGACTTTGTTAGAGTTCAATCTCTATCAAGACTCTAAACAATAATTGAGTTATGAAAAATAAAGTTATTACCTTTCTTTACATCTTTGCGGTTCTCGGGGCCATTCTTGTAACTAAAACTGCGGTAATCCCTTCCCATGTGCAAGCGGCTTCCTTGGATATGCGGGCAGCTTCGGATTGCGGTGAAGACAATCCGCCAGATGAATCTGAGTAGAGCAAGCAAAGTTAACACAACCTCCTCTAACATGCGACACACCAAAAATATTATTCGTGATACCGGGCTTGTAATGGCTTTGTTTTGCATGAATGTTTCAATGCTATCAGCAGAATCGCGTGACATTTTTAAACGGTATGCGGACCAATGGGCTCCTTTCGGAACCAATTACAGTCGGCTGGGGGAGAATTTGGACAAGCACGGTTACTTCATGCAGAAGATTCCATTAGGTGATCTTCACCTCGGGGATGGAAAAACGCTTCCACTGTTTCTGGAATACAATACGGCACCTCGCGTGCGCAGTAATCACCTTGGAGATCATTGGTCGATACCATTATTAGATTCGCATCTATGGCACGACACTCAACGCACAACTCGCTTCATTATGCCTTTGGGAAAGGAAAAGTATTTTGTTCGCTACAAAAAGGATCCAGGGATCTTATCTCATAATTCCCCCCAATGGTCGGGGACCTACGGCAATAACCGAGCTGAGCTAATCCACACCAATGGAACGTTGACTCGTTATCAAGAGGGAATGATCAACGAAATGGAATTTGCCAACGGTCGAGTGTTGGAATGGAAGCGCCGTCGCGATCAAGTCATTCGTCTCGCCTACCGGGCAGGTGGGGAACCGGTTCTCGAAGTATTTGAAGAAGGGGGACTGTTGAATTTTGAAATGCTGCAATCTCCCGGGAACTACAGGCTCTTGCAGCTCGAGCGAGAACCGATTTATGGGGGAATTCGCAAAATCCTAGTGAACGAGGAACCCTACTTAGATATCAAACGCGGGTTGCGTAAAAACCAGAACCCCTTCATGGAGATCACCCAGGATTCGGATACTGAAATTTTCGAATGGGATGCGAAAAACGGAAAGCTTGTTCGGGCGGGTGATTGGAAATACTCCATTAAAGAGCGCCTCAAAGATTCAACCACACGCCCGCGGATGAATCGCACCCACTTAAAAGAAGGATACAGCGAAGGCTATTTTTACGATCCGAATCGAGCCATCACTGAAACCATATACCGCAACGGATTGGTAAAACGAGAATATGCGATCAACCTTCCCGGGAAGAATTTCAAGGTTCTTCGGAAAATTGAAATCGAACATGGAAAAACTAAATACGAATCGCTTCGCCGGGTTTTTGATGAAAACGGGAAACTCACTAAACAGATTGTGTATGACAAACACACGGGATTGAAAACGATTTCGAATTTTGACGAGAATGAAAATTTGCTGTCTGTTGCCTTGGATGGAAAACGCTCTTCGGGAATGTTAAAAGCGCTGGCCCAAGATAAGACCTTTATTGCTGAGTTTAATCAAAACCTGAAACCACAGCTAGAAGCCCTCGAAGGAGAGGCGAATTTAAGGGAGCTTTCAGATGCCGCTGAAGGACTCATTCAACAGGGACAGGAAGTCCTCCCAAACATCATCAACTAAAGACATTTTCTATGAAACATCATATCCTTACCTACTTTTTTACTCTCAATCTGTTGACGGCTTCGAGTGTGTTAGCAGAAGATAGCTGCGAACCACCACCGCCACCAAGCTATACGGAACACAGGTATGGTGTTGATGAGGTCGTAGGCGGAGGACACCGGAAAGTTGGGTTGAACGGGCGCCCTTTGGGCAACACGAAGCCTCAGGCCAAAGAAGAGACCGACAACCATACAGAAGAGACGTATGTGGATGCGATGACCTTGAGGTTGGTGCATGACACGACAGATATTTATGTTCCGTTAGGAGCGGGAAGCGAGCTTGCTCTACAAGTTCGCAGAAATTATTCCGCGGATCTTTGGGGGAGTGTGGGGCAGACGCCATTTACTCAACCGGATCGGCCATTTGGGGTTTCCTGGGGAGCTAATTCCTTGGCACCACATTTTGCTTTCTCGCATTCACTGCAATCTGTGGTTTCTGGTGGTGGAGGTGCGAGCTACAACCCCGATGGAGTCAGACCTCCAACAATTGTCGTTGTAGACAATGAAGGCGTGTCGTTTCGATTCATGCAGACTTTTGATTCTGCAACCGAGGAGTTTTTCTTCATTCCTATGCCGAATATTGCAGATCGTGAAGCGGTCTCGACATCTTTGGAATACCTTCCTTCGGGTAAGTTAAAGCTTACCAAAAAACATGGGACCTATCTCATATTCGCAGAAGAGACGACCGTCGCCCAGTGGTATAACGATCCGTATGAGATCCAATACCCCAGAAACTATACACTTTACCGTAGACTAGAAGAGGTGGTTGATCGTTATGGGAATAAATTAATTTACAACTATAATTCAGAGGGAACGCTCGTTCCGGATTCCATTACCTCCGAATACGCAAATGGTACATCGGGACCTTCTCTGAGCATTTCCAAAAATAGTAAGGGGCTGATATCTGAAATCACAGATCCTCGTGGGAATAAAATAAAATATACCTACGATGATATTGAATTTGAAACGATCGATCAAAATACTGGGGACCCCGTTACTCTTACCATAGGTGAGCGTCAACTCGGAGAAGTTCACTCCAAGCAAGGATCGACGGAAAAACTTATTTCAAAATATTCATATGAGTTATCTTCACAGCCCGTAGACTATAAGCCGCTCAATCCGGCAGACGGTTTGGTAAACTATTTGGATTTGGCCATGACATCACTGAGTAATGGGGCAGGAGATACGCACCTTTTTGAAACACAGCCTCACCAGCAGTCTTCTCTTCCGGTTCCAAGATCACCGCAACCGTATAGTCGAGTAATCAAAAAAATTACGTTGCCATCTGATCAGAAATATTCGGAGTTTACATATATTTCGCAACCATATGACTACCACGAATTTATTGCCTCGGTTCCGGAAGGAGAAGACCCTGACTTTTCTCAAGTCATCAAGAAGAAAATAGCTATTCGCGACGCTGAAGGAAACGTTACAAATTACGAATATGATAATGCGGCTTTCATCTCTGCATTAGCTTCAGGTTCAGGTTCTCGCCCAGATCAGATTTATACTGTCTATCAGACTCAAAAGATTACACATCCTGTTGGCGGCGTCGAAACGCTTCATTTTAAATTGGATGCCAGTATGGCTATTTCGACAAAAACGGACTTTTATGAGAATACAACAAACTATACCTATGGAGAAACTTGGCCTGGGAATAGTTATCTCAATAATACGATAGGAGCAGAGCTCACCACGCGCTACTACACCGACCCGACCAAAGAAACCAACGCGTTAGGTGAAGTTAAAGAATTTGAATACACCAGCGACTACCGGTTGATGAAAAAAATCACCGAGCGAGACAGCCAGGGACAGATTTATCGCACCACCGAATACACCTTCGACACCCTAGGCAACCGCACCAGTGAAATCGTCAAAGACGGAGCGGGAACCATCGTCAAACAAACCGACTTTGCCTACAGTGACACCGACTTCCCTGGGTTCATGACCCAAAAAACAGTCAAAGCCCTCAGCGGAGCAGGGGACCCTACCTGGGTGGATGACCTCGTTACCGAGTACGTGCCCGACAGCAAAGGCCAACTCTGGAAAGAAATCATCGACCCCTCGGGTTTAGGCCTAACCACTCTTCACACCTACGACGCCAACAACAACAAACTCACCACCACCGACCCTCGAGGCAACGCCACCACCTTTGAATACGACCAACGCAACCGCCTCACCAAAGTCACCTACCCTGATACCCAATTCAAAACCTTCACCTACGACCTCGCCGGCAACAAAACAGCCGAAACCGACGAAAACGGCAACACCACCCTCTACCAATACGACGCCCTGCGCCGCCTAATCAAACAAGCCCGCGACATCGACGACGACGGCACCATCAACACCGGCGACCTCGTCACCCAATTCGCCTACAACGCCGTCAACAGCAAAACCAGCCAAACCGACCCCAACGGCAACACCACCACCTTCGAATACGACGCCCTGCAACGCCTCACTAAAAAAACCGACCCCGCCCCGCTGAACTACCAAACCACTTTCACCTACGGCACCAACAGCGGAAGCCTCGTCTTTGCAACCGACAGCTTCAAACCCGTCACCATCACCGACCCCCGCGGCACCGTCACCACCATCACCTACGACAAGCTCTACCGGCCCACCGACAAATCCATCGAATACGATTCACTTCTCATGCTCACCGCCGACACCAGCATGGACTACGACGCCTCTGGCAACCTTATTCAAGAAACCGACCCATTAGGTAAAATTCGCCAAATTGACTATGACACCCTCGACCGGCCCATCAAAGTCACCCACGCCGTTGGCACCGCCGAAGCCGCCGAACAAGAAACCCTCTACACCTCCACCGGCCTGGCCTACCGCAGCATCGATGCTCTCGACCGAGAAACCGACACCGAATACGACGCCGCCGCTCGTCCGATTGAAGTGCAAGGACCGGAAGTCGACAACGGCTTTGGCACCCTTGTGCGTCCCACCACCCAAACGGAATACGACGCCAACGGCAACGTTACCGCCACCATTAATCCCCTGGGCAACCGCTGGGACTTCACCTACGACCTGCGCAACCGCAAAACCAAAGAACAACAACCCGCTGTCTCCGACCAAGGAGGCAGCAACGCGCGACCCGAAATCGAAACCACCTACGACAGCGTAGGCAACATCCTCACCGTCACCGACGCCCGCAACAACGCCACCACCACCGAATACGACCCAGCCAACCGACCCATCAAAGTAACCGCACCCGCGGTTGCTACCCTCGGTGGAGGCTCTGCCTCCCCCATAACCGAAACCACCTACGACCCCAACGGCAACGTCCTCACCGTCAAAGACCCCAACGGCAACACCATCACCAACACCTACGACGAACTCAACCGCCTCAAAACCACCACCGACGACGAAAATATAGCAGTGACCTACGAATACGACGAAGTAGGCAACCGCACCCGCGTTACCGACGGCAAAGGCAACAAAACCCAATTCAGCTACGACGGCCTCAACCGCAACACCGCCATCACCTACGGCGAAACCGCCACCGGAGAATACACCGTCAGCTACACCTACGACGCCCTCAACAAAACCGGACGGACCGACGGCAACCTCAAAGCCACCGTCTACACCTACGACAACCGCCACCGCCTACAAACCGTCACCTACACCTCCGGCGACGTCTACCACGACTCACCGCGCACCTACACCTACGACCTCGTAGGGAACCTCCTCAGCGTCGTTGAAACCGGAAAACTCAACAAAGCCGATGTTAGCTACACCTACGACCCCCTCAACCGCGTCCTCACCGAAACCTCTGGCGGCGTGACTCACACCTATAAATACGACGTCGCCGGCAACCGACTCTTTGCCCAATACGGAGGCACCAGCACCTACACCCTCGTCTCCGCCTACGACAACCTCAACCGTCTCGAACTGCTTCGCCAGGAAATCACTGGATCCGGCTCGCGTCAGACCGACTACCAATACGACCTCAACGGCAACACCACCAAACGCATCCTCCCCAACAACGACGAAACCCTTAAAACCTACGACCCCCTCAACCGCGTTGAAACCATTACTACAAAAACGGCCGGCACCACCACACTCTCCACCTACAGCCACACCTATGACCTCGTAGGCAACGTTGTTGAAATCGACGAAGACTACGCCGCAGGCGGACTCACCGACCGCATCATCACCACCGCCTACGACAACGCCAACCGTCTCACCAGTGAAACCATCCTCACCAGCGGAGTCGGCACCGTAACCACCACCTACACCCTCGATGACGCCCACAACCGCACCCAAAAAACCGTCAACGAAGGAACCACCACAACCACCACCACCTACACTTACAATGCTCTTAACCAACTGCTCACAGCCAACGATTCATCGACCAACCGAAGCTACACCTACGACAACAATGGAAATCGGGCAACGCGCTCAATCACTCAATCACCCAATCCCACAATCACCGACAGTTACACCTACGACTACGAAAACCGCCTCGTTCTACTAGACCATCAGACCAATACCGATGTGACCAAACGCGGAGCGTATACCTATACCTACGACTACCGCACCCGCCGAGTCGAACGCAACGAAGCCAGCGCCGGCGGCACCTCCACCAAAATCATCTTCAGTGGCGGCACCTCCGTCCAAGAATACGACCTTGGCTCCACCACACCCGATGTTGAATACATCCGAGGCAGCGACTACGGAGGCGGCGTCGGCGGCATCCTCTTCACCGTGCGAAGTGGCACGCCCAGCTACACCCACTACAACAACCGGGGCGACGTTGTCGCCAAAACCGACATGAGCAACGCGCTTACCTACCAAGCCGCCTACGAAGCCTACGGAACCCGCACCAGCGAACAAGGCAGCACCAACGACCGGCAAAAAGCCAACACCAAAGACGAAGATCCCACCGGCTTACTCAATGAAGGCTTCCGTTATCGCGATTTAGAAACCGACAGGTTTATCACAAGAGACCCAGCGGGATTCGTCGATGGTCCGAATTTATACACCTACGTAGTGCAAAATCCTTGGTCCAAGTTTGATCCTCAAGGCTTGGATGATGAGGATAATAACAAACCAAGGCCAAAACCTAAGACCCCTGAGAAATCTGAGTCTGTAGACAGAGAGGCTGCAGGGAGTGACCTCCAATCAAATGATCGTTCACGAGATCACAACACGCCTATCAATCAGCATGAAAAAGAGAAATCGCCTACGGAAAGTGCCCGGGACACAACGACGGGAAATAGTGATGAAGAACAATCCGTAGATCCCTCGGAAAAAGATAGTTCAGGATGGTTTGATCGATATCATGAGGAGCTGGAAATTCCAAGTCCAGATGACCTATTAGATAGTCCCCTAGATTACATATCTGATTCACTAGAATATTTGGATTGGCAAATAGGGAACGGAATTTTTGATCCAGCTGAGCCTTCCGAACCTGGATACTACAACACGCTTCCTTTGGGACCTAGTGGGGTTGGTAAAGTGGGTA
>JBCCKK010000069.1:0-12575 GCA_039027395.1 Verrucomicrobiota bacterium
AAGAATGTCGATGACGGTTTTAGTTACAAGTACAACTTGAAGGGCATCTATGAAGAACTGTTCAAGTCGCTTCAAAATGAGAATCGTGATCCAAACGAAGACATCGTTTGCATATTTGTTCCTCCGCTAAGTGGACTGGCGAGTGGTAAGCATAGGTGGGCGGCATTGAAAGAAATTCAGCTGGGCGAGAGCAAAGATCTTATGACGATTTCTCGTGATGTTGATATTCCACTTTCCACCCTGTTGGAGGGAAGTCAATCTGATGCACAGCCAACTCTCGTTCTCAGTGTGCCACCTGAATTCAAACAGTTGTGGCGAGTTCTCGTATTTGCAGATGGATCAAAGTCTGATCCGGTTCAAGTCCGAATGGGAAAATTCGACTTTGATCAGTACAAGGAAAAATAGCAAATCATGGCGATTGCAGACGGCAGACGCGAGACGAATTGCCCACTCGCGTAGCATCTATCAGCGATGTCAAAATAAATTCAGAAAATTATCAATTGGTTCCAAAAAATCGGTTCCTCAGCCTCCTGAGAGATATGAAGGCAAAGTAATGGGCTTTGCCAGATATCTTTCAAAAGGACAAATTGATGATAAAGGCAATTGTTCCTTCAAGCCGTGACAAGATGCCAAATGCTTCTGGCATCGTACTCCGGAAGAAGAGAAACGCAGACTTGGGGGCTGCCCTCCTCGACCTTGAGGTCTGGAAGATGCAGCGCAAAGTTTTCGAAAGAAAACGAACTGTCTACCTTGTTTAGCTTCACTCCCTTATATCGGAAGTTTTTGATTCCAACGTTTCCTTCAAGCCGAACTTCCTCAGGCTTAAATCCAGTTCCAATGATCTTGCATTCGATTTGAGGTCCTGCTCCATCAAAAACAAGGCTATTGAAAAATGGCTGAGCTTTTTCCCCGAACAGTTTCTTTAAACTCGTTGGAACCAATGTGCTCGCTAACTTCCCTTTAAGGGTCTTATCTCCATCAAAAAAGACATCAAAGGTTGCTTCACCCGTCGCATTCCGCATCTCAAGCTGAGAAACCATCAACCGCTTTCCATCGTAGGAAAGAGGAAAGTAAAGATAATCAAAAGGAACTCCTAACACGGAAAAACTGCGCCACGTAGACCGAGTGATTAGATGAAAACTAAAATCACGCGCCCAGTTAAACCGAATCTTACCCTGATTCTCAGGAAGCTCACTAAAAACAACGTCGCCTAAAAACTCGTCAAACGGGGATGGCATTGCAGGGGCTAATAACGAAAAATCGACATCAGAGAAAAAAACCAATTCGGCATTCGGTCGTTTCGGATTCCAACGCCCTTCAAACTCAAGATGCCCCTTCAAAAAATCGACATCCCCGTGAAGTCGAGCAACTCGATCTTCATAAAGCGCTTCGACAACGATCTTCTCGAACAAAACACCTTTCCATAATTGCCGCTGCCCTTCGATCATCATATCAATCTGCCCTTCCATCGGAGCTGCCAAGGGCAATTGGACTTTCAGACTGACTGAAATAGGATCAGCCCCTTTGAACTCGGCCGCGGCTTTTTCAATTTGATCCCAAAGCCTTGCCTGCTGTTCGATTTGCTCTGCCGTTGGAGGCTTGGAGGCCGGGGGAGCTTTGAAGCCTTCCAGCACGACCTCACCCTGTACTTGAACAAAAAGATTGAGTAATCGCCCCTCCAACTGATCGATCACGAGCGCGTCGTTACGAATGCGTATCTCTGCATATAAATCGCTGAGTCGAATTCCAGTCTCTTCCGAAATAGGAAAAAACAACTCACCCCCTCGGATACTTGCATTCTCCAAAAACGGTTCTCCCCTCCACCAGGAAATCCAATTAAATTCAAAACTTAGACGATCAAAATCCAATCGATTTTCGGAACTAGGACTGCTGTGAAGGATTTGAACATCGCGGGCAACTACCCTACCCAGAGGATCTAAATACAGTTTTTTAAAATCGAGTGTAAGCCCTCGGCTATTCAATTCGGAAGCAAGCCGTTTCCCAATCTGATCTGGCAACCCAACGTAGCGAACAATCAATAACGCCCCCCAAACTGCTAGTAGCAGGATGAGCACGATATACCCTATCGTTCCTAAACGTGTGATCTTACGACTTTTCATTCACTTCTATAGCTCTTCAGGAAACACAGAATTCGCCGATCTGGAAACTGTTTTTAATTGGCACGTAGGAAACGACTCCTTAGCCTGCTGCCCTGATTATGGCTGAAGACAGTAAAATGGAAAAAATTACCGCACTTTGCAAGCGCCGCGGTTTCATCTTTCAATCATCAGAGATCTATGGCGGCTTGAACGGATGCTGGGATTTTGGACCACTTGGAGTGGAACTAAAACGTAACATCAAATCGCATTGGTGGAAGACCATGACCCAATACCGGGATGACATCGTTGGCATGGATGGCTCAATCCTGATGAACCGTTCCGTCTGGAAAGCCTCGGGTCATGAAGAAACGTTCAGTGACCCCTTAGTTGAATGCTTTGTCACTAAGAAGCGTCTTCGCGCCGATCAGATTCCCAAACAGAGTGGAACAGTTTTAACCTTTTCAGGAGCCAATAATGAATCCACTGGATTTTCCGTCGAAAAAGAATATTCCGTTCTTCTTCCAGAAGGAGGTTCTGAGAAAAAAGCCCGCAAACTGGCAACACAGTTTTATTTGCAGAGCGCCGACGATCAAAAGCACGCAGATGGCTTGGTTCTTCACGAGCCTTCTCGCGAAGCGGTTGAGAACAGCACCTCCTTCAATCCAGAAAACGGCGGCCAACTCAGTGAACCTCGAGAATTTAACTTGATGTTCAAGACCTATGTTGGTCCGGTTGAAGACGAAAAGAATGTGACCTACCTTCGCCCAGAAACCGCTCAGGCCATCTTTGTTCAGTTTAAAAATGTTTTAGAGGTGTCTCGAAAAAAACTCCCGTTCGGTATTGCTCAAATTGGAAAAGCTTTTCGTAACGAAATCAATCCTCGAAACTTCATCTTTCGCTCGCGTGAATTCGAACAGATGGAAGTGGAATTCTTCGTTTCTCCTACCGACGGAAAAACATGGCTGGATCGTTGGCTCGAGGAGCGCCTCAAGTGGTATGAGACCATTGGCATTCCTCGGGAGAAGATTCATGTTCTCGATGTTCCTGAAGAAGATCGAGCTCATTACAGTGGTGGCACCTATGATCTGGAATACGAATTCCCATTCGGTATTCAAGAATTGGAAGGTATCGCTTACCGAACCGACTACGATTTAAAGAAACATCAAGGAGCGAGTGGCAAACCTCTAGAATACTTTGATGAAGAGAACAAAGAACGTTTTATCCCCCACGTAGTTGAACCTAGTGCCGGTGTCGATCGCACCCTTCTAGCATTGATCTGCGAGGCATTCTGCGAAGAAACGGTAACCAATGAAAAGGGCAAAGAAGAAACTCGAACCGTTTTGCGTTTCGCTCCAAGTATCGCTCCTATCAAAGTCGGCGTGTTTCCATTACTAAAAAACAAACCTGAACTTGTTGAAAAGGCTCGCGAAGTTGAGGCGCTCCTTCGCCCCCACATGAAAACCTTCTACGATGAATCTGGAGCTATTGGGCGCCGCTACCGCCGCCAAGACGAGATCGGCACTCCATTCTGTATTACTGTCGATTTTGAAACGCTGGAGGGTGTTAAGGAAGGTGAACTTGAGGGCAAAACGGATACCATCACCCTTCGTCACCGAGATAGTATGCAACAACACCGAATCTCTATCGACCAGATCCTTAGCACGCTTCTACCTCAACTTGTATGACGCGCAAACAACCTACTAAACCAAAACGCAAAAAGACTAAATCTTCGGATGAAGCGTTTTCTGATTTAGGGTTTGCTAAAGTCGATCTCGAACGCGAACAACGCTGTGGTCTCCCCGAAGTCATTTTCTCCGAGGGAAAAACGCCCAAACAAGTTGTCGATATCGCTAAAACACTACACCGAAACGGTCAGCCGATTCTAGCAACCCGCGTAGACAAAAAGACGGGTAAGGCATTTATCAAAGCATTTCCGAGAGCTACCTTCCATGAACATGCCCGTCTTGCTATCCATGGGACTCTCCCCAAGGGCCGGGGAACCATTTCGATTTGCTGTGCGGGAACCAGTGACCTTCCAGTAGCTGAGGAAGCAGCGCTTTGCGCTGAATATTTTGGTAACACGGTTCATCGATGTTACGACATTGGGGTCGCCGGACTGCACCGACTCTTGTCTCACCTATCTGAAATCAAAAAATCCCATGTAATCATCACAGTTGCTGGCATGGAAGGTGCCCTTCCTAGCGTTGTCGGAGGCTTAGTCGATAAACCAATGATCGCCGTCCCAACAAGTATTGGTTATGGTGCAAACATGCAGGGACTCACAACACTCTGCGGAATGTTGACTTCATGCAGCTCGGGGGTCACAGTGGTCAACATCGACAATGGCTTTGGCGCCGCTTATGCAGCAACCCAAATTACCAGACTGCTTTAGACACTATCGATATTCTTAAGGAAACGCGATTCTCCTGAAAAGAATGTCTCGCTCGATTCATCCAGTATGACATTAACCAACTCATGCATCCTCTTTCTGACGATGACGCTGTTAGCCGCACTGCCCAGTGCTAGCGTCCTTCTTGTAGTTTCACGAACGATAACGACCAACCTCAAAAATGGGCTTGCCGTTTCCCTCGGAATTGTCGCAGGAGATCTTCTCTTTATTCTGCTAGCAATACTCGGACTTTCCCTAGTTGCTGAGCTCATGGGAGGATTCTTTAGTATTTTAAAAATTTTAGGAGGCTTCTATCTGATATGGTTTGGAATTTCCCTTTTCACAACTCAATCCAAGAAATCTGATTTACCGTCGCCTCGAAAACATCATCGCCATCTTTTAACGAGTTTCTTTGCGGGTTTGCTCCTAACGCTCGGAGACATTAAAGCTATTATTTTCTACGCAAGCCTGCTCCCATTATTCATCGATCTAACAACGGCCTCTACAGTTGATTTGTCCGTTATTATAATGATCACGGTCTGTAGCGTAGGCGGCACTAAAGCGCTTTATGCTATTTTTGCTACTCAAGCAGCCTCTTATCTTTCTCATGAAAATAAAGCGACCGCTACCCGAAAAATTGTCGGCGGTGCAATGATCGGAACCGGTTGCTACCTCATTTCTAAGACATAAAGCAGATCATCGAATCAACAGTATCTTTGACCGTATTCTAGTTTCCAAAAACGCCATCGAGAAGAGATTTGATTCCACCAGATTTCTCACCCTCCTCACTATCTTCATCTTGTTTCGGACCCAGAAGAGAATCCAGTAGATCGAGCCCTAAATCCAGACCGGTTTCAACCAACTCGATCTCAACCTTCGGATTTTCGGCATTCCCCGTAATCTTAAAGGGGATTTTCCCTCCCTTTTTTCGAATACTATCCGCCACCGTTCCTGCCAATTGAGCAAACAACGAACTCTCCCCGGGTTGAATTGTAATCTCACCACGCAAATCTAGTTGCTTCGCAAATGAAACAGTCCCCGTCATATTAATACGAATGCTTTTGGAAAGGACTTCTAATCGCTGATAATCGATCAACTGATCGCGAATGGTAAACTCACTTTCAAGCGCATCAAAAGTTCCGTCTAAATCGAGGCCTAGGAATTTTCCAGCGGTCTGAGTCACTTGAGAAACAACATAGACTGTATCAAACATCCAGAACTGGTCGCCTGAACTATTCGTAGTCTTCGAAGTAAGCATCTTAACAGGAGCAACTCGAAAACTACCTTGCCCCTTCACGTCCTTAGGAACATTTGTATTCCCTTTTCCTCGAAGTTGCATTGTCAAAACACCCTCAACAAATCCCGGATCTTTTCCAAACGACTGCATTAGGGTATCCATATCAATTCCCTCTCCCTCCAACTGAAACGAATAGGTGGGGATCTCTGGGTTAAAATCTACCCGTGCATCTCCTTTGACATTACCCTCGTAGCAACGTCCCGTAATGGTAGGAAGTTCCAGGGTATTTTCTTGGTAAGACAAAGGGGAATCCAATGCATCAAACGTAAGCACTGAGCCTGCAATCAGCTGGTTGATACCAAGATTCGATTTCAATTTCCAGATTCCATTTTGGTTGGAAAGTTCGCCTTGTATGTCTGCTCCCTCAGTAAGCAAAAGGCGCTCCCCCGAAGGATCAAACACAGTGATTTTCGCATCTTTCAAGATCAAGGTTTTCAGCTGAATCTCTCCATCCAAAAATGGCAACTTGTTCGCTGAGGGCATTTGAGCTCCCTCGGCTTTTTTCTTAAACGGAAGCTTAATTCCTCCTGATTCGGACTGATGCAAGACCAGCTCGGGTCTTTGAATATTAAACGAACGGATCACTAGGTTCTTCTTAAGCAAGGGCTTCCAGTCAATATTCACTTCCAGAGTGTTTGTCTTGAAAAAGTCATCTTGGTGAGGATTTGGGTTTGGAAGCCGAATCCCCTTGAGCTTCAGCCCAACCCAATGGAGATCAATGGACTCGATCGTTACCCCAGTGGTCGTAGATTCAGACATGAGTGTCTCGACCGACGACTTAAAGCCATCTGATTTGATAAACAGATATCCGCCGACCACCGCTCCAATGACGACTAAATCGACTAAAATGAACAACGCCATCAACAGTTTTCTCATTCCGCAAATCCTAGCCTGAATTTTCCACTAAATGCAACTAGCAGGATGTGCTTGTGACCAGATAAAGGCTTGTTATAAAGCAATTCATGGCACGAAAGGAATTTTTCCAAGATAAAGCCGTCTGGCTGATTGAAAATGGAGACTCAAAGGCCTGGGTCGCTCCTCAATATGGAGGTCGACTCTTACGCTGGACCCTCGGAGACCATGAAATTATTCGTTGGCCTGCGGACGCAGATTGGAGCAAACCAGCCAAAGTACGCGGCGGCAACCCTCTTCTCTTCCCGTTTATTGCTCGTCACATGGTGGATGGCAAACAAGGATTCTGGAAAGACGGAGACACGATTCGAGAAATGCCCATGCATGGATTTGCCCGCGATTCTGACTTTGAAATCCTCGACATCACTGCGGATCACCGGATCCTCATGCGTTTGGCAAACACAGAAGCCACGCGCAACTACTATCCTTTTGATTTCTATTTTGATGTGGAGATTGCCCTCCAGCCCCGCGGACTCTGCGTGCTATTTAGAACAACGAATCGAGACAAGCGCCCGCTCCCTTATTACGCTGGGCATCATTTCTACTTCAACATCCCTCACAACGAACGAGACAAGTGGACGCTCGAAATACCTTGCAACCAAATCGGCCATCAGAATCCCGACGGTAGTATTACGTTTCATCCTACCACAACGATTAAAACTGCCCTCGATGATGCCGAGCTTATCGATCGTTTTCATATCATGGATGATCCATCGCCTGTCTTTCTGACACACGAATCTGGAAAACCTCGATTTCGCTTCATTCTGGACAATCCGGAGACCCTGCACTGGGGAGCTGTCACCACTTGGACCCAAGATCCGAATTCGGATTTCTATTGTGTCGAGCCCTGGTTAGGTTTACCCAATGCCATCCACCACGAACATGGCCTTCGTTACCTTGATCCAGGGAAAAGCGAAGAGGCAATGTGTATCATCGAAGCCGAGATTTAGACGAAAATTCTATTCAATCTCGATTCCTTCTTCGCGATACTTGTTAATCTTGTTTCTGAGGTTTCTTAGACTGATTCCGAGTAACTTCGCCGAACGCGTCCGGTTTCCTCCACACCTCTCAAGGGCTCGGATAATGCATTGCTTCTCGACCTCAACCAATGGTTTTACCGTTTCAGCACTTCCCTCCTCAGAGACATTCTCAGCTTCCTCTTGCGAACTTGCTCCCAAATTGGCGAGTGGAAAATCATCAATCTTTAGCTCCGTACCATCCGCCATAATGACAGCCCGCTCAACCGCATTTTGCAACTCTCGCACATTTCCTGGCCAAGGGTATGCTTGCAGGTGAAGCGCTAGATCATTCGAAAGCCGCTTCATTTCTTTGCCATGCTTACGCGAGAATTGGTTCACGAAGAAATTTGCAAGCTCTTCCAAATCACTTCCTCGCTCTCGCAATGGAGGCATTTGAATGGGCACCACGTTGAGCCTGTAATATAAATCTTCTCGAAACTGCCCTTGTTTCACCTCTTGTTCGAGTAAACGGTTTGTCGTGGCAATGATGTTCACATCCACTTTAATCGTCTTGTTTCCTCCCACTCGTTCAAATTCGCGCTCTTGGAGTACTCGGAGTAGTTTCACCTGTAGGTCAGGAGGTATTTCAGAAATCTCGTCAAGGAGTAGAGTCCCTTCATCAGCCAATTCGAACCGTCCCTGCCGCCGTTGCGTTGCTCCCGTAAAGGCCCCTTTTTCATGCCCGAAAAACTCGCTTTCCAAGAGGTTCTCGGGAATCGCTGCACAGTTAACTCGAATGAATGGCTTATCATGGCGACGCCCCTTGCGATGCAGCATGCGAGCGACAACCTCTTTACCCGTTCCACTTTCTCCTCGAATCAAAACCGTTGCATCCGTTAGGCAGATTTTGTCAATGAGCCCTTGCATCTTTTGCATCGCCGGACTTTTACCCATGTAGAAATTGGCAGAGGCATTGCGACCTTCTTGTTCTCGCAAGTAGTTATTTTCTGCTTTTAAAGTAAGGCTCTCCTCCAATCGAGAGAGGGCCCATTCCAGACGAGATGGATCAATGGGTTTGAGCAGGTATTCGAACACTCCCAAACGAATCGCTTCAACGGCGGTGTCGAGGGTTCCAAACCCTGTCATGATCATCAGCGGTAGATTTGGATAGGACTCCCGGACCTTTTGTAAAAAACTAATCCCACTATCCCCCTCCAGGCGAATATCGGAAAGCACCAGGTCAAATTCCTCATCTTTAAGTGCTTTCTCGGCCTGCCTCACTGTGGAAACAGCGAGGGCCGAATACTTCAGCTCTCGCAATATCTCCGCCGTTACAGACCGCGCTGCGCTTTCGTCGTCTAAAACTAAAACCCGTTGTAGTTTCACCAATCTAAAGACTAGGCAAAATTTTCCTGCTATTCCAGTCCGTTATTAGACGGGTCTAATAAAGAATGAAGACTGGCTGTCTGGCTAATTCGGCATACCCTGAGAAATGCCTCAAACGGAGTTTTTACCTTCACGCCTTGCAGGCTCTTGCTACGCAATGAATCCCGATGACCTTCTCAGCGATTGGGAACACGAAATCGACAGGATACTATCCGAGGGCAGTTTTTCTGATTCTCCGTTACCACCTGTTCTCATCGTCCCCCATATTGATTTTCGAGTAAATCTCGAGCTTTACACACGAACCTATGCCCGTCTCGCTGCTGCTGCTAAATTTCCCGAGACGGTAGTTATCCTAGGTGTTGGCCACCAGTGTCCGCATGAATTTAGCATCCATCCTTTCGGATTTGAAACCGTCTTAGGAAAAATCTATCCGGATCTTGATTCGTGGGGAGTCCTGTCAAACGTCTGCGATTTCTCACTTTCCAACGATCCCCAAACCTTCTTCGGTGAACACTCAATCGAGTTTGTCGCCATCTGGCTGGAAACCGTTCGGCAACTCTACGCAGCAGATCAGCCGCTAAAGATTCTTCCAGTTCTGTGTGGAGGACTTTTTGAACATTTACATTCGGGAAGAATCCCGAGCGAACAAGATGAAGTCTATCGACTAGGGAAAGCGCTTAGAACCCTCTATGATCAACAACTGAAAGGCTCCACTCTAATTATAGTGAGTATCGATGGCTGCCACGTCGGCCCCCGCTTTCAGCATTCATTCACCGGCAATCGCGCCACTCAAAGATCCGTCCGCCGGTGGGAGGCAGACCTATGGAAACAATGCCATCACCACTGCTATCCTGCATTTTTTCAACACCTAGCTTCGCTCACAAACTGTTTCTATTTCGACGGAGTCGGTGCTCTCTCAATGATTCTTCAGCACTTCCCCTTCCAATCACATATCGAAAAAACGGAACTGTGGTACGAGCAATCGGACCAATCCTTCGTAACTTTTTCTGCAGGTTGGATGGCCTAAAGTTTTGCCGAATTTGCCAAAGCCTTTTCTTTGCAGGTGTCGGAACAATAGCGCCCTTCTTTTGCTTCGCCTTCCTCACTTATAAAAAACTGACGATTGCAGGGAGGGTAAGCACAGTTCACGTAACGGTCCGTCGGCTTCCCTGTTACTTGGCAATGAGACACCAAACACGCATCTGAGCTGGAGTTGACATCAACACCAATCCGTTCATCGAATACGTAGCACTTACCTTTAAACTTTTTACCTCGAACTTCAGGGTCTTTGCCATAGGTAACGATCCCACCTTCGAGCTGAGAAACATCTTGAAATCCTTCCCGAATTAGGAACCCCGATAGCTTTTCACAACGAATTCCACCTGTACAATACGTTAGCACTTTTTTGTCTTTCACATCGGAAAGATTTTCACGAATCCATTCGGGAAAGTCTCTGAAATTTCGGACACGAGGAGCAATCGCTCCTTCGAAATAGCCGAGATCGGACTCGTAATCATTTCTTCCATCTAAAATCACGACATCCTCATTCTCCATAGCCTCAAGAAACTCTACAGGACTCAATCGTTTGCCTGTGCATTCATTCGGATCAACATCTTGCTCGTTCAGGCCTAAGGTAACGATCTCCGTTCGAGGCCTGACGAACATCTTCTGAAACGCGTGATCCTCTGCCACATCGATCTTAAATTGCATGTCGTGAAATGACGGGCTGACCCGAACGAGATCTATGTATGCATTGGTAGCTTCCACCGTTCCGGAAACCGTTCCATTAAGTCCCTCGGAAGCTACTAAAATTCTTCCCCGTAATCCCAATGCTCGACACGCATCCAAGTGCTTGCGAGCAAATGCCTCAGGATCGACGATTCTTGTATACTTATAATAAAGCAATATCTGGTATTCCATGTTTCCAGTAAGATCCTAGCTCGATTTGAATTTTCCTCGATAGGCCATTACCCAAATGACCCCACCTGCCAAAATGGGAAGGGTAGACAGTAACTGGCCCTGGGTAAAGCCTCCGGGATAATAGCCGATGTGACTGTCTGGCTCCCTAAACTGCTCGCAAAGAATTCGCATCAATCCGTAGCCCGATAGAAATACCCCGGAAATCATCCCTGTTTTCACCCCTTTCCACTTAAGGAATAAAAGCACCAAGAATAAGAACAATCCTTCACCAAAAGCCTCATAGAGTTGAGAGGGATGCCGGGGAACATTTTCTCCACGGATCCATGGCACATCGGAAACATTGAAAATTACCCCCCAGGAAACATCAGTCGGTCGGCCCCACAGCTCTCCATTAATAAAATTTGCAATTCTTCCCAGAAACAACCCCGGTGTTGCCCAGATCGAAAGATTGTCGTAAACCGGCCAAAGCGAATATCCGTTCCGGTGAGCATACCATGCGGCTGCCACAATGACCCCGGCAAATCCACCATGACTCGCCATCCCGCTAATACCTCCGCGCCAGAAAGCTATAATACTAATAGGATCGTGGATAGTTGCCTGAAAATCGTAAAGAAAGCAGTAGGCTAATCGTCCTCCCACCAGCGTCCCCACAATACACCATGTCAATAAATCGCCCACATGATCCGGCTTCACACTCGACCACTGGCGCTTGTAAAACCAAGTCATACCGAAGTAGACCGCTAGAAATCCAAGTAAATAGGCTAATCCATAATAACGAATTCCCCAGTTTTCCGACCATTGGAAAAGAAATGGGTTTGGCGTATGGACGTAGTGAGTCGAAAACATGCCATGGGAATCTGTGAAATTTTTAGGAAAAGACCATCTTTTTCCTTGAGTCGATAATAAAATCAGGCAGTGTTTTGCACTCTTTCAAAAGGAATTCGATATGTTTGCAGTTATTAAAACAGGCGGAAAGCAATATAAAGTTCAGGAAGGCGACACCGTCGATCTCGAACTCACCGGTGCAGAAGGTGAGAAAAATACCGTCTTTGATGATGTTTTGGCAATTGGTGAAGGCGATAGCTTAACCGTTGGAACCCCAACCGTTAAAGGTGCCAAAGTAGCCGCAGAGGTTATTGGCGAAGTTAAAGCCAATAAAGTAATCGCTTTTAAGTATCGCCGCCGCAAAGGATACCATCGAACCGTTGGCCACCGTCAACGTCATCTACGAGTTAAAATCGGAAAAATTAGCGCTTAACTAAGAAACACGGAGCACTCTCATGGCACATAAAAAAGGACAAGGAAGTACGCAAAACGGACGCGATAGCGTTAGTAAGCGACTCGGAGTTAAAAAATTTGGTGGAGAAGCTGTTGTTGCTGGAAACATTATCATCCGTCAGCGCGGCACTCGTTTTCACCCAGGCCAGAATGTAGGGATCGGGCGCGACCATACGCTATTTGCACTTAGCAATGGTGTCGTCAACTTTGATAAGAAAAATCGTCGAGTCCACGTCGACCAAACAAAATAAACGAGTATTCTTACTTTTTTTAAAGGCCTTCTTGCAAGAAGGCCTTTAAAAAAAGTAAGAATACTCGTTTATTTTGTTTGGTCG
>JBCCKK010000070.1:0-12552 GCA_039027395.1 Verrucomicrobiota bacterium
AGGCGATTACTACACCAAATAGCGCCGCATTTGAGGCCAAAGTCGACGTCGGTCAGCCTTCGGGAGCATCTCTGAGTGCCAGTATTCCATCAAATAGTTCCGTAGTCTCCCAGACCAACAACCTTTGCCCGGTTCGGGTCACTGTTTCCAATCGGAATGACAGCTCCTCAAGTCGAGTATTTGCTCTATTGGTCGCCCGGAGATGAATCGGATCGTATATTTCCCAAACAATAAACTCGGATTTTCCCTTATTGAGCTGATGACCGCGACCGCCATCAGTCTAATACTCCTCGTTCTGGTTCTGCAAACGGTCGATTCGATTTCCAAGATCGGTCGACGCGTAAAAGCGAATGTTGAGACATTCCAATCTGCACGAACAGGTTTTGAGGCGCTCACTCGACACCTGAGCAATACCACGCTTAATACGTATTACGATTATTTTGATGCAAATGGTATCGTCCGAACCCCAGGAAATGCATTTTTTAGCCCTGCGTATTACGGACGAAATTCATCACTCCACTTCGTCTGTGGCAGTACCCCCTCACTCACAGGTCTCACTGCTATAAGGCACCCAGGACATAGTATCTTCTTTCAGGCACCACGTAACTACTCAGCAAACAGTCAAATAGATCGCACCCAGGGCATAATGAATGCCTGTGGTTATCTTGTTCAACATGGCCAGCCTCCCGTCCGCCCCGGTTTTCTTTCATCTTTGACTGCAAATGGACCGTATCGTTATCGCTTAATGGAGTTTCTTCAACCCTCTGAAGAGCTCTCGGTCTATACACAAAGTGGAACCGGATGGTTTACGAACCAACTCACAGGCAATCTAAACACCCTCGCAGAGAATGTCATCTTGTTAGCAATTCTGCCCAAACTCCCAGCAGATCAAGACCCAACGGGCACGCTCATCTCCCCAAACTACGCTTACAACTCCAGGGCAAATGCTTCAAGTTTCACTGGCACCCCACCTCGACAACCCATCAATGCCCATCAACTCCCTCCTATCATACATATTACGATGGTCGCAATCGATGAGCTCTCCGCAGGTCGCCTTGAGGCCAAATTTGGCACAGCAGCACCAACCCTGGGCTTGGAAACCCTGTTCAATAACGCTTCGCAATATGATGCAGATATACAGACCTTGGAGGCGATACTCAATGGAATAACGAGTACTAATGACATTCCACTTTCCTATAGAATCTTTGAAGCCGAGATCCGCATTCCCGGAGCAAAATGGTCCGGGAACTAAGATGAAGTCAAAGCTTAATAGACATCAACACCAGCGAGGCATGACACTCATCATTGTCCTGTCCGCTTTAACCCTTCTCACGTTCATTTTCCTCGCGGTCATTGCCTCAGTCCAAACTGAAGTCTCCAGCTCGGACCGCTATTCGAGAAGCTCCGAAGTAAAACTCCTCTCGGATTCGACCATTAACCTCGTAATCGCCCAGATCCGAGACGCCACAGGCAATGGTTCGCTTGCTTGGACCAGTCAACCCGGGCTAATACGCACTTTCAACAATTCAGGGAACGAAGGCACAGCCTACAAACTCTACAGTTCCAATGAAATTCGGGCACAGAACGGATTCGATGCAGATGACGTGTCCTCACGTCCCACAGCTTTCCCCGACTTCAACAGCAACTGGGACACTATACCGGCTCAATTTACGGATCTCAATGAACCTGTCCTGACTGGTAAAGGTGGCATGTCATTGTTGCGTTTTCCGATTGTGGATCCTCGGGCACAAAATCAAGTGGAAGGATTCTCATTTAACACCTCTATTCTCAACGGATCCATCGCTCCCACATCAACAACAGATACCAAGGCACGCCTTCCTATGCCAGTGCGGTGGCTGTACATGCTGCAGAACGGAACACTAGTTGCAGCAACCCCCGGAAGCTCCTCCGGAAGTGTGAATGTTCCCGGCGCCACCCAAAACAATCCTGTCATTGGTAGAGTAGCATTTTGGACAGACGATGAAAGCTGCAGATTAAACGTCAACACATCTGCGGGAGGAACATTTTGGGATCGCCCGCTGGCGGTAACAGATCAGGAAGAAATCCTGGCAACCCGCCAACCAGCTCAAGGTGAGTACACACGTTATTCTGGCCATCCCGCAACCACATCACTCAAGCCAATTTTTCGCGGACTGTTCCCCGCAGCGACAGATAACCAACTTTATGACTTTATCTACAAACTCGCTCCCCGTATAGGTGATCCCAATCAACCTCTGGGAGGAGGTTCGCAGCTTGGGACAATAAATCCTACGGCAGCTCTTAGCCCGGATACTAACCGACTCTACGCAAACATTGGTGATATCCTTTTTGAACCTGGCACCTCTAGTGGCCGCCCCATCATGTCCCAAGCGGGTTTAGTTTTGGACTCAGCCAAACTAGAAGCCTCCAAATTTTTCCTAACACATCAAAGCAAATCTCCGGAAGTCAATCTCTTCAATTTACCTCGAATTAGCCTCTGGCCTATCCATCAAAGCCTTCTCAACGATCGCGTTAACCCTACGGATCGCCTATTAGCATTCTGTTCAACGTTGGGAACCCAACCATTCTATTTTCAGCGCTCCAATCCAGGGTCTGAAACAGAACTGAGAAGCATCACTCGCAATAGTGAGCTTTACACATACTTGCAAAGACTCACCGCTTCCCCCGTGCCAGGATTCGGCGGAACCTTCGAAACTAAGTATGGAACACAAAACCGCGACCAAATCTTAACCCAAATCTTTGATCATATTCGCACGGCCAATCTTTCCGACGCCACGGTAGCCATCCCGTATGCCGATCCCGATAAGAATCAGGCAACCGAGCCCGGTCAAGGTCAGGTGCGGCCCACCTATGACGCGATAACTGATACAAAAGGCTTTGGCCGCTTCCCAACACTTAATGACCTCACGATCTATTACTACACCGCAGGAAATGGCGGTTCTCCACCAGGAACGACATCAACACAAACGGTCTCTGCTGAACCTGTTAGCAGTCTACAACATCCAAACGGAGGATCGATTACATGCTCTACAAACGAAATTGCTATTCAGGCATTTGTCGTTTGTAGCTTCGTAAATCCCAGCCAGGGATATTCGAGTTGGGGTCCGAGTTTTACAGTTGAAATCGAAGGATTAGATGGTCTTAGTTTCGAAGGGCAAAGCCTGGGATTTACAAACCGAGGAAGCGTTTATATTGACGACCTTCAGGCATTTCATGGTCGAGACATCGGGGGGCTGGTAGATCATCGCCTAATGCTAAAAGGAAAAGCGTTTAGTGATTCAGGATCATCGCGATATGAGTTATTTTCACAAATTATCAAGATCCCTATGTTTGATCCCCATCCCACCAACCCGGGTCTGTGGACAGCAAACAATATCGACTTTGCGTGCGCCAACCCAATAACTGTTCGACTTTACTATGGTGACAGCAACAACATATCGGAATTAGTGCAAGAAATAGAGATCCCTGCGCTGACAGCAGCCACCTTCCCGATGCCTGCAATTAACTCTCCGCCGCGGGTCTTCGGTGTCTCTGGGATCGATCCTAGCTCGGACCCGTTTGATAGAACTACCACCGCAGCTAAATTCATAGATAGAAGTGATGCATTTCGACAATTTATTCCCCAAGGCGGTTATGGAGATCTACGCCTCCTCGCAGCCAAACGCACGATTCCTCTAGTCGAAAATGCATTTTCTGCTCATTTGGGATTCATCCGTCATCCGGATGGAGCTCATTTTCACTATGACATCACGGATAACAGTTTTAGCTACAATTTCTATAATATATCGGGAACCTCCGAACAAATTCGAGCAACTGGGACCACTCTATTTTCGCCAGGCATCTTAATGAACCCTTCGAGAGCTCCCTCAGGACAACCTGTTCCAGGATTACTTTGGTATGATCATACCCAGCCGGGAGCCATCCGAGGCCGATATCCTACCTTTCCTTCCAGTGTAAACGGCTGCTTCTTGTCAGGAACTAGTTTTCTCGGGGATTGGGACAATGGCATCGGAAGCTTTCAAGATGGCCCCTGGATTTCAAAGATTGATGAAGGCCGCTCTCCTGGTGGATCCACCGCCCCATATTACGATAACAACAGCGGGCAATTTACCGCCAGTGGACCAACATTTTTCTCACCGAACCGACAAATCCCGTCACCCATTGTCCTTGGATCATTACCATCCGAAGTTCATGGCACCCCACTCAAACCATGGCAGACATTACTTTTCCGCCCCGATGATAGTGGCCAACATCCTGGAGCTCAATCCCCAAGAGATCACTTGTTAGCTGACCTATTTTGGATGCCCATTGTTGAGCCTTACGCCATTAGCTCTCCGCTTTCTACAACAGGAAAAGTCAACTTGAACCATAAACTTGCTCCGTTTCCTCATATTACCCGAACGACCGCTCTGCGTGGAGTCGTTGAAAATCTTAAAATGACGTTGATTCCTGATAGCGATGTCATTGCATATAAAAGCAGCAGTTTATCCATGGATAGCACATACCGTCTTTCCGTCGATGCCAAAGAGTTTATCAATGAAATAGACACCCACCTTAATAGTGGAACACCATTTATTTCTGCTACTGAAGTCTGCGAACTTCCACTTCGCCCAGAGGGAGCAACGAGTGCCGTCGATTGGAGCATACATCGCATCACAGGAGATAATGCTAAGGAATCTCCTTATAACCATATGCTTTCCCGCCTCACCACAAAGTCCAACACTTTCACCATCTACTATCGAGTTCAGGCACTTAAAAAGTCATCGCTAACCAATGAAGCAACATTTGTAGACCCAGACGGAGCCAGCAGTGGAGCAACCGATCAAGTCACAGGCGAAGAACGTGGTTCGGCAACCATCGAACGGTTTATTGACCTGTCGCAGGCCAATGTCCAAGATTTCGCTACGATTTCCGATGTGTCATCGGCAGCAAGTGCCTTGAATTCTCTCTACCAGTATCGAGTCGTCAACCATCAACTCTTTTCATTGTGATACGTCGATCTTATCGTCACGCCCTCATAGGATTTTCCCTGATGGAAATGCTCATCGTAATTGTGATCCTCGCTATATTGACGGGTATATCGATTCCCGCTTTTATTCAAATCACCCAATCACAGGAACTGACCAATTCGGGCGCGCGACTAATCGACGATTGGAAGTCTGACCGCCAATCGGCATTGACTTTAAACCGCCCCGTCCAGATTCGACTCTTTCATGGAACACCACTAGGAAACGGATATCAATCGGTGTTGCTTAACCAGGATGGAACTGTAGATCGACCGTTACGCCCGTTCAAAAAAATTTCAAACAACATCACTTTTCTGGTAAGCAGTAATTATTCGACTTTGATTTCTGAAAGCTTCGATCTAACGACTGGCGTCGCAACTATCCAAGGAAATAGTTTAAATTACACCGCTTTCACGTTTCGACCCGATGGAAGCACTGATCTTTTACCGACCACCGCAGGCGGCGAATCTTGGCACCTTACCTTAATAAATAGAAATACTACAGGGACTATTCTTCCCGAAAACTTTCTGACTATTCAGATCGATTCTCAGACTGGATCGACGACGTCTTACCGGCCATAGATAGATTGCGAAATCTAAGATATCCTCCTGGTAGAAGGAAAGCATGTGATTTATGACACAGAGTAAACTAACCATCCGATTAACTTTTTTGCCTTACCTAAAAAGCTTTGCTTCAAATTTGTAATCGAAGCAAAGCTTCTGGGGCATTGCCTAAACAGAAAAAATAACTCTAAGGTTTCCTTTGGTATTGGCGAGATCTCATAAAAGTGAGGATAATCAACGCACTCGCGGACAGAATAAGAGCTGATGGCTCAGGAACAGCATTTGCTTGTAGCTCAACATTATCCAAAGCAAAACCACGACCTAAAATACTAAATTGAGACACTCCATATAGGCGAAATGTAACACTAGCAAGAGAGTCAAAACCTCCCCCTGTAAGATCAACCGTTCGTTCCGTCCAGCCAAAAGAGCCGCCAGCGTAAGATGCTAGATCGCTTGCAAACGAATCGACACTTGAGCGGACAAAAAAGCTACTTCCAGCACCCAAGTTATTAATACTTCTGTGGTCAAACGAAAGCTGAGTTAAATTAAATGATCCTGTGGGCGTTACAGAAAATTCCCAATACTCGTTGTTCGCTAAGACATTCGCCTGCGAAGAAGAGATATCTGTGGAATCCACAAAAGCTCCGGGATTGGGATTCCCTTGACCATACACCAATGCAGGAATGCCTGCACCTACTGTAAGATCACTTGCCACACTGCTCACATCCGTGTCGGTGCTAGCCGCTGAATCACCTGTAAACTCATATCGGGCAACCACTGTCTGTGAAATCACTGGTAAAGTGACTGCTATGAGACTTAATATACTCAAAATAGATATTCGTATAATGTTCATACCTTGACTTTAATGAGGATTAGGTTTTTTAGAAGATAGCCTTTGTTTAACTTATTAAACAAGCTGATCCTAGTTGATTTGGTGATATTAGTGGGAACAAATCGTCTTTCCGTCAACACGATCAGGATCAATCATTACGATTTTTCTAATCTCTGGTATACCTAAATCGTTTGCAAGAATCGCCCGATGTAATACATCAATGGCGGCCATACCAATCGCATAGGGTCGCTGACTTACGCCCGAGACTTTGCCAAACCCGCTGGCATGAATTCCTGCATTGAGTGATAAAAAGCCCAATCTTTTAGGGATATTAAGAGAATACACATCGTTCCATTTCATGATTTTGTTGATGGAACTGATGATACAGTCTGGTTTCCAGCTCTGGATCCACATTTTCAGAATATCACCATCCAATTCATCTACACATAGAATAGGCAATCTGTCTTTTTTGAAAAGCGACTGCTGGGCCAGAACAAAGTGCGCCTCCCAATTCTTGGCCGTGTCCGATTTAGAATTCTCGACACACACATAGCCGAGGCGTCGATAGCCTCTATCTAATGCAATCTGACACGTCTCTAACATTTGCCTGCCATAATCCGGTGCAATCACATGTAATTTTGGAGTTTCGACACTATACCCCAAAGTAACCCAAGCGAAGTGTTCTATATGTTCTAGTGGAAGATCCGTTCCAACTCCTGCTTGCAAAACAACTCCAGTAAATCCTCGATGATAAAGCACAGAACAGGTCCGCTTCAATTCTTTGGCCAGATTTTTCTCCTGAAGCGGAAAAATTTCAACGTGATATCCTAATGTTTCGGCACGACTCATAATCCCTTCAAATCGCCGCTCATGAAATGTTGAAGTCTTCCGATTTGGAAGTTTGCTATCAGGGCAAAGGTAAGCAAAGGTTCCATAATGCACTTTTTTGTTTCGTTTTCGTCTGACTCGTGACGTGTGTGATACAAGAGCAGCGAGGGCCGGGTCAGGGCGATACCCCAAACGCTCGGCTACCTCTTTGACTTTTAACTGAGTGGACTCGGAAATTCGTGAGTGATTTCGTAATGCCATCGAAACGGTTGCTTTTGTCACACCGACCTTATCGGCTATGACCTGCAATGTGACTCTCTTTTTCATCTGTATTTAATAAGTTAAACATGCGGTCAGTTGCTAAAAATATCAATTATAATTAATAAATCTTTTGAAAAAAGGATCTATTAATGTTTAAAAAATTACTATTCGTTCTAATCAGTGCAGCAAGCTGGCTCCAAACTGGCTACCCGGCAAACTTCGTCCTAGATGCAAACAAGGGCGGCTACAACGGTGATGGAAAAAAACCTGGTATTAACGCCAATTTCATCATGGATAAAAATTTATCCACAAGCGCCCTTCAAGATATTGGTGTTAAGCGCCTCCGATACCCTATGGGGGAAATAGCCGACTACTATTATTTCAATAAAAATAATCCCAATAAACCAGAAGTATCTATTCGCGATAGCGGACTTTGGTTTGCTGGATTTTTCAATACGTCCAATTGGCAGTGGAAGAACCCCCTCACCTTTGATTCCTTTATGAACAAGTGCCAAGCGATTGGAGCTACTCCCGTCGTCGTAATTGGCATTGATTCCATCAGATACACCGGTTCAGCAGCAAAAAAAAGTAAGGCGCAGTTAATTCAGATGGCCAAAGACTGGGTTCAATATGCCAAAGATAATAACTACAACATCAAATATTGGGAAATCGGAAACGAATGCGATTTAAATAATATCATTATCGGAACCTGGCCAGCCAATCAATACGCCGATGTTGTTAAGGAGTTTCACGATGCAATGACATCCGTGGATCCCACCATCCAGGTGGGAGCCAACGGTCAATCATCTCAAGCCTGGTGGGATACACTTAACACCCGAGCTAATGGCAAGTATGATTTTTTGGTAACCCACCAATATTCATTCGTCGGCAATTTCGGAGCTTGGGAACAAAATAAACCTGGAGATTATTATGACTTCAACGTCAGGGAAGCACGCAGTGCCATGAATCGCCACAAAGGGCCATACAATATCCAAATCACGGAGGCTAGTAGTCACTCGCCAGGTCACAGTCATTGGAACAATGTTTGGAAAGGGCTTCACAACGTTGAAGTATTTTTGAACATTAACAGGCACCACCAAATCCGAGGAGTAGATTTTTGGATTACCCGTTGGTTTGGGGATCAACTGTCCACAGACTCTGCTGCATTTGGTTCAAGCTATGAACCTCGTGCCATGGGGTTAGGCATTAAGGCTCTAAAATTCATCCAGCAACGTGTCGATGGACCCAAACGTTCGGGAAAGATCAATGCCTGGATTACATCAAATAATGTCAGAAATAAAACGTGTGTCTATCTGATGAACAAGGAGGACTCTAGCTCTACCTCTGTTACCGTTACCGTGAATAATCACTCAGGCACCTGGAACTATGAACGTTGGGAGTTAAAGGGATCTAGCCCTGGAACAACAGCTATGACTTGGAATCAAACAGGTAACATATCCCGCTCAGGAAACCAATTTACAACCACACTTCCGCCGCTCTCTGTTGTAGCGGTCTATTTTCGTTAATATCAAAAGTCGTCTACTAGCCTCTCTGGATTCCTGTTGAATTCGGAGAGGTTTTCTACCTCTGATAGTCAAGACTTTCACCAGCGGTGTTATTACTACTTCTACTCCTCGATTTCACTTCGAACTCGCCATTCCGCTTAATAAGTTAACTTGCATCTTCGTTGAATTGAAAAATAGTAAGGGCCTACCATCTAAAGCTGATAAACCTTTTACCTTGAGTTAAAAGGTAAGAAACTTATGAAAATCAAACCACATCACCGTCTATTTCGACTCCCGTACGCCTTTCTCATCACATTGGTGGCATCTCTGACCAATGCCTCGCCTCCATTCTCAGTTAATGATGTTTCATCAACTTATAAATGGGACCGAATCCCTGTCGGCGGCGGTGGATTTCAAACGGGTGTTGTCACCTCTACTAATGCGCCAGGTCTTCTCTATGGTAAGGGTGACGTCATGGGACTCCATCGTCGAATGCCAGACCAAAACCACTGGGAGCAAACCACTTGGTCTTTTAATCCTGATCAAGGCTTTGAGGGTGGCTGCGGTGGTGTCGCAATCCATCCCGAAAATCCAGCTATCGCCTACACAATCTTCGGTGGTTACTACGGTAATACGAATGGTCTCTTCAAAACGGAAAACTATGGAAAAACGTGGTCTAAGCTTCACTCAATTTTCGAAAATACCAACCTCGGAGAGGAACGGCTCTGGGCAGATAATGTAGCCGTTGATCCAGCCAATCCTGAAATCGTCTACTTCGGCACGCGAAGAGACGGACTATTCCGCACACTCAACGGTGGAGCGAGTTTTGATAAAAAACCTTATCCGGAAATCCCATTGCGACCAGATGCTGAAGAAAAGGTCAAGGGGTCCCGAACAATCTCTGGCAGCGTTGGAAGCCGCAGTATCGTCATTGACTCTTCAGAATACCTAAAAAAACCAAAGCGCTCAAAAACAGTCTACGTTAACGTCTACTCGCAGGGACTCTGGATAAGTCGAGATGGCGGGGAATCATTTAGCCCAATTGAGGGAGGCCCTACACATATTCGCTGGATGAGATTGTCCTCGAACCAAACACTCTATGTTACAGCGAATTTGGAACAGGGACTGTGGAAGTACGATGGCACTTGGAAACAGCTAGCAGAAACCAGCTGGCACGCTCTTGCGGTTGACCCTCATGACCTCAAAGGAAAAAAGTTAATTGTTTCTCGCGTCTTGAACCCCGGAGAATTAGCCACAATCGCTCGATCCTTGGATGGAGGCCAAACGTGGGAGACCTTGAAAAAAAGTGAAAATGGTTATAAAGATATGTATCCATCAAACTGGGCCTGGAGAGAATCTGGCGCAGGAATCTCATCTCTCGATTTCGATCAAGCCATCCCCAATAGACTCTATCTGTCTGATGCCTTCGGAATCTGGGTTACTGAGGATCCCTGGTCAACCCCCATCATTTGGAAGCCAATGCATGAAGGACTTGAGGGAATCGTAGGTCTAAGTATTTCAGCTCCCCCAAAGGGGAAAAATGTCTATCCACTTTATAGTGGAAATGCGGATGCAAATAACTTCAGTCATGCCAATCCCACCACAGACTTTCCATCGGCAAAGATTGCACCCATCGCCCCCCCTGAGGAAAAGCGAAAATGGCTTAACTTTGTGGCCGACTACGATTTTTGCATGACAAACCCGAAGACAATATACGCCGTGATGCAGGCTCATGATAACCATCAATACCTGGTCAAGACCGAAAGCGGAGGAGCGACAGCAGACGAATGGTCTGTTATCGCTTCTTCGTACAAAAAGAGCTCACTCCCCCAAAATCCCGTTACCTGGAATGGCCGAAGCAGAAAACTGGCAGTTTCTGCGACGGATCCAAATTCTTGCCTGGTTGCAGGTCTCGGAGGCTACGGAAATTGGATCACCAATGATGGCGGAAAGTCTTGGAAAAAACTTGAGGGGGTAACCCCCAAGGATCATGGATTTATTACTCAATCTGGAACAAAAATGTTTGGCACAGATAAACCCATCTGTGCAGACCGAGTTAATGGAGATTACTTTTACGCCATCCGCATGAGAGATTTTTATCGAAGTCATGACAAAGGAAAAAATGGAAGTTGGACTAAGGCCTTCACATTTCCCAACGAAAGAAAGCCAAATCATTGGCGTGAATGCTCGCTTACGTTAGCCGCAGCCCCCAACCACGAGGGCCATGTGGTAGTCAATCTAGGGAAAAATGGACTCTGGTTCACAAAAGACAAAGGAGATATTTGGACACGAGTAAATGGCGTGCAGGACTGCCGTTCCGCAGGTTGGGGGAAAAAATCACCAACCTCAAACCATTCCACTCTCTACATTCACGCAAAGATTAACGATCATTGGGGTATCTATCGATCAACCGACCTCGCACAAACATGGGAGCGCATCACACCCGCACACATTCAGTTAGCCTCTATTTCAAACCTAACGGGTGACCTACAGACTTATGGAACGGTCTACTTCACGTCCAGAGGGTATGGAATGGGATACGGAGAATTAAAACAGTACCGGTAGATATTTACGATTCACTTACAAGAAAATCTATCGCTTTAGCAAATCTAAAAAGTGTATATCTGGCACCGTTCTACGGCTCATGCAGAATACCGGAAAACGTTCGTTTATCTGTCGAACTCATAACATATACAGATAGCCATTTTTGATACTCCGTTCGATCCATGTTCTTCCAAGAACGAGCAACTTCTAACATCGTTCGTTGACGAATTTGGATATCCGTTATCGATTCCGCCCAAGTCATCGCAGTTTGAGGTTCAGAAAACGAAGCCGCCAGCGCATACTTTTGAACAGCTTCATCCGTGCGCCCTTCAGGAGGAAATCGATTCAAAAAGTCACCCGCACTTTGAAGATCTTGCCCTGCCCAAATTTCGATAACATTCCCCAATGCCTTCTTTTGGGACTGAAGATTCGGCAGCTCAAGCACCCAAACTCCCGCCTGCTTTGGGTCTGAAAGGGTTAGCATTTTTGCTGTGGTTGATATTCCGTCACCCGTGTACCCATTTTGAACAAGCTCACTCATCCACTTGCCAATATCTACCGAGTCATTACTGCTGAGCCTATAGACCAACGTATCAATGGCAATTTCTCGAATTTCCTGATCTTCCAGCGTTTCAGCCCATTCTAAAGCACTCGATGGCCCGTTGATAAAGGCAGACTCAGCAACTGTTCGAACGAATTCTCTTCGATTCCAGTGCTCAGGTACCTGACTCAGATAATGACTCGCAGAAGACAAACCTTGACGGCTCCATAACATGAAAATCATAAGAATATCTTGCCGACTTAAAGGCCCATTCAACCGTTCTCGGGACCACATCTCTGCCGCATTAGGGTCATTTTCAGCCCATCCATCCAAATAGGGGAGAACCTCTTTGGCAGAAACCTGTTGGTCGAACCTCCATCGCTGCTCCTCAGTAATTTCAGCTGTTTCGTCAACTCCATAGAAGGGGGGGTCTACTGAGAAACTATCTGGTAATTCTAACGGTTTTGGTTGA
>JBCCKK010000071.1:0-12469 GCA_039027395.1 Verrucomicrobiota bacterium
AACGTGTGGTGATTCCACGATTGGGATGGGACGCTTGGTGGGAGATGGGTACCGATTCGTTTATGTCCAGGATCTTGTTGTTCACCCCGATCACCAACAGAAAGGCGTAGGTACTGCGATTCTAGATACAATTGTGGATTACATTAATTGTAATTGCCCCAGGAAGACTTACGTTCATCTATTTACATCGAAGAAGGATTCTTCGTTCTATTCTCGCTATGGATTCCGGGGGCCAGAGCAGCCATTTTTTGGAATGTCTTTAAAGAAATTCGATAAACCTATTGAAAGGAAGCGTTGTTAATGGTGTCGGTTTACTTCATTCATGTACGGCAGCTGTTCTTAGAGGAAGACCAAGGTAAGAAATGACTGAGGAACAAGAAACATTGATTCAACCACTCCGCAGGAATGCAGCAAAGCTTAACGCGATCTGTGAGCCTTTGCCCGATGCTGTCCCTGCTTACGAATTGCTTTCGGGTGGGCTGATTTACGATGACGAGATCCCCAAGGACGTGGATGCGGAGGTAAGTTATGGACTCAGGCCGCTTTGGTATCACCGGAAGCGCCTGATCTTAGGAGAAACTGATTCTTTATGGGATGAGTATTGGGATACCTGTTATACACTTTTTCCGAACTGGAATGGCTTTCTCGAGTCTCGCCGAAAGCCCACCCCAACGATCTTGGACATCATTTCTAAGGGAGAAGAACGATTCGCCAGGGAGATTGAAGAAATTATTAGTGAGGTGGATCAAGGGCCATAGATTCAACTAACGGAGTCTCGAAGTCTTTCTCTGTATGTTACGGTCATTGCTAACGGGCAATTAAAGCGGTTTGTAAATTTCAATGGGACCCGAGCACTGAAAATGATCTAAGACCCTATTCTGCCTTTGAGAGCTGTTACAGGATCGTTTGACTACAAAATGAATAAACCCGTCCATAAATGTATGACTAAGGCGACGATCGCTGACGGCGATCAGATGGAATATGGCCCCAATTGGGTATTATCGAGGCGAGGTATCCTGAAAGTTTATGAAGACCGTTTAGAGTGTGGAGACTGGACAATTCCATATATTGGAATTAGCGACGCCATTTTATATTCAGTGACATCCACACTTTTTATTCCAGGTTACGTGCTTAAGGTGTCGACAAAAGAGCGGACATACCACTTCGGACTTAATTGGAATCCGTTTTGGAAAGGGGAGCTGCCTTTTCCCGTAAAGCGTGAAAAAGGGAAACTCGGCTATTCTAGATTTAGTCTTATCATCCGATTCTTCTTGGTCGGATATCTGTTGTATCTACTTTGGAATTGGTGGTTCCAATCAATCTAATGCCGAATCAAGCACATGTTTCAATTCGATACAAACGTCACGGAAAGGCGGTCTTATGAAAGCTAAAGCGATCCTAGTCATTTTATTCCTTACGCATACGGTAAGTGCGGGTTCTTTCTGGAAGGCTGATTTAGCTGAAGAGGTTGAGGTGGTTATTGGTACGCAATACGAGATTGAAAGCTCTTCCCATAATTCTATAAATCGCCACAGTTTTGAGATGGAAGGGTTTCGGATGAGCCAAGACGGTATCTATCTTGTTCTGAGAGAACCTAAAAATTTTACCTCAAAGAAGCTTGATAATATTTCAAAAAAAATTCGAAATGGGCTTCAAGCTAAATTTGGTTTAGAGCAGGCTGCAGGAAAAACAATGGTAACTGATTCAAGAACCGGAGATGCCTCATCACCGCTCAGGGGAGAAGACTATTCGACTTCCGTTTTTTTTGATGAACGCCCCGGACTAAGTGGAGTTGAATATATAAGGGTGTCGGTAAGAGTGTATCCTCTTAAAGATTCTCTAATCGGAGTTTACGTTAGTTACTCGGAACGAATTAGATTGGTAGAACAGAATCAAGAATAGGTAGTGATTCTGTCACATCGTTCGATTAATCGAGAGATTTCATTGGCCTTCCTGACCCAATTGGTTGTTGGTGATCGTGCGAATTAGTCAATGCGTCTTGTCCGAACGAAAGTGGATTGAACATAGTGAGTATTGTGTGTAACAACCAGAGCATGATGACAGTTCAGTTAGTCTTTAGGATTCAGCGTTTGTTGGTGACAGCATCTGCATTTTTGTTGTTGGTATTTTCATTAAGTGCCAAATCGATCGTAGGGAGCTCTGTTCACTATGTGGAGTTTGTTTCGAAAGATGTTGCTAAGCAATGTGCGCTTCTGGAAGAAATACATGGAGTACCCTTTGGTTCTGAGGTCAAAGACCTGGGTCAGGCCAAAGTTGCCAAAACGAAGAGTGGTGTTCTTCTAGGAGTTCGTGCGCCAATGGCCCTTCATGAGAAGCCGATCATTCGAGTTTACTTTGCGGTGGATGACATTGCCAAGGCCATCAAAACAGCTGAGGCCGCTGGTGCGATGGTTGCCTATCCTCCTACAAAACAAGGTGAAACAGGAACGTGGGCTATCTATATTCTTGGCGGAATTCAACATGGATTGTGGCAAAAATAAATAGACTAGTGGAGTATGAAAACGACGCAAAAGCACGATGAGCGGGTTGCGAGCCTGACGTTTGCCTCAATCTATCCTCATTATGTTGCGAAGGTTGAAAAAAAGGGGCGAACCGTTGAGGAACTCCATCAAGCTATCACTTGGTTAACAGGCTTCAAAACAAAAGACCTTAAGCGATTAATCAAAGACGAAGTGACGTTTGCTCAATTTTTTGCCGAGGCGACGCTCAACCCTAATGCAAGTCTGATTACCGGTATGATTTGTGGATATCGGGTTGAAGAGATCGAGACTCCATTGAAAAAGCAAGCTAGGTATTTGGATAAATTAGTGGACGAGCTGGCTCGAGGGCAGAAGATGGAGAAGATCCTTCGCCAGCCTTAGCCCTCCGGCCAAAGTGGAAACTAAGAGATCTAATATAGGTCCTAACCTAGAACGTAATGGCTACCAGCTGTTTCGTCCTGGACAGGCTTCAAGCGTAATGTATCTAAAATATCTGCATTGTGTTTGTTTATATTTAAGTTTGGGTTGTCATCTCTCAAAAATTTTGTAGGTTTCCTCACCTGTGTCAGATTAGTTCAAACCCGGTAGAGGTCGGGAAATCAAACGACCGATTTTAGGGTTCACAAACATCAGAAGCTAATTTGACATACCATGCCGGATTAGCTCAGTGGTAGAGCAGTTGATTTGTAATCATCTGGTCGTCGGTTCGATCCCGACATCCGGCTCACGGGTTTCTACAGTTTAGACAGCAAGGCGAATCAGCTGTTTTGTTTTAACGTGCTTGACCGTAAGAGGTTGTAACGTAGCTCTTAGACACGCAGATCAGATTTGAAAGGATTTACGTAAAAAAGCGTAAAAAAAGGTTGTTCTTGTGAAAAACTGTCTATAGCGTTCTTGTAATGATCGCAAAAGTAGCGCTCGTATTTTTACTGTGTTTTGTGTGCTCAGGAGATCTCTATGCTTCTGGGACCTATCGCTATGTGCCTCCCAAGCCACCGACAAAGAATAAGCCACCGATCGATAAAGAGCTTTACGCACAAGGAAGGAGCCTGTTTTCGCAGAAAATTAAGCCTAAAGGTCCGGCTTCTCCGGCACTGATTCGTTCGCAGGAGTCTCGTCTAAGAAACATTCAGTCTAAACTGCCCAAAAGTATAGCTTCCCGGGTTAACCTTCCTTCGATGAGTTCAAGTCTTTCGCCCACAGAGATGGCAGCTTTGGAATACTACGTGGTGACACGATATAAGATCAATCTCTACTAAGTTGTTTTCATGGATTTCAAACGTTCCACTGCTTTGTTTTTAACTTGGGTCATTGCTACCGGAGCAACAGGAGATCTTTTTGGACAGAGCGCCTACCCTGTTCCAGAGAAGTCGTTAACGATTACTCCGAGTTATTCATTTTCTACCTACGATCGATTTAAGAATTCGAATCGCAGATCTGTAACTTTGCGAAATGCTGCGGGAATTAGCGCGGTTGAAGAACATAGCTTTAGTATTGCTGCTGAGTATGGAATTACAGAAGACCTTACGGCTGATTTGACGATGGGCTATGTTAACTCGACAATCGAGCAAGGCCGGGTTCGAGGTAAAAAGACTTCAGATGGTTTGGACGATACGTTGTTGGGTGTTCGATATCGATTCATTGACGAGGCTAAATATGAAGGTATCTGGATACCGACCATGTCTGTTCGACTCGGAGCAGTTCTCCCAGGAACTTACGAAACAGCATTAATCCACTCCCCGGGTGAAGGTGCGTTTGGAATGTCCTACTCTCTTCTCGTAGGAAGTTATCTTGAGAAGATTGAAGCCGGTTATTATGGAGATATCAACTTCCTTTTGCGTGAGAGTGTTCCCGACTTGTTCAATGGTCGTTTCGGAATCTACAAAGTATTTTTGGATAACTTTTCAGTCTTCTTCGGATATCAGCGTGTGCAATCACTTTCCGGAAGCGATCTAGGACAAGGAACGTTTCGCGATCTCAAGGAAGTTGTCGATTTAATTGAATATGGATTCACGTTTACTGATCCTGATGGGCGTTCGTATTCAATCGGAGCTTCCAACGTGCTTGATGGAAAGAATACTGCAGAATCATATTCAATAAATGCTTCAGCATCATTTCCGTTTTAAGACTACTGTTTGCCTAAATTCGTAAGTAGCTGCGACTGCTATGATTGAAAATTCCAGCGGTCGAACCCAGATAGGATGCTCAAAAAGTCCCGGTCCTGTATGCCCTAGGTTTTGGAAGGTGCAATAGCTCAGCAACACAGCAAAGAAAGAAATCCAGACTGTAATTGAGTAACTCCAAATAGCCCAAGGTAGTAACCAAAGCAAATACCAAGGGTTGATAACAGGAGAAAACAAGAGTCCCCAACCTAGGCAAAACTGTATGGCAGATAACGTCTCGATATCGTTTCTTTTCCAGTAAGACCAGATGAATATCATTCCGATTCCAGTAAGGCCTAATGCGAATCTTCTTTGGATCGCTCCGTCAAAAAAATAGCCCAAGGCAGCGAATCCAAGAGAGTTAAACTCCCAGACCTGTCCCATTGCCAGTTGACCTTCAAAACCACCCCACGATCCCTGCAATGCGAACGGTAGGTAGATGAGCGCTATTCCTAACAGGAAGATGCCCCACGTTCGGAAGTTTTTCCCCCAGAGAAAGAACGGTATTAACACGCAGGCAAATAGTTTACAGCCAACAGCAAAAGCAAGAGCTACAGCCATGGCTGCAAAGAAGCGTGTTTGGAAACATATCCAAGCGATAAATGCGAAACTGATTCCGATTAAATCGGCATGGGCATTGATGTGAGTTTCAAAGATAAGCAAAGGACACCAGCCGTAGAGCAAAAGGGGAGAATACTTGGAAATGGAGACGCTTTTCGATGAGCTGTCTCGGTAGAGCCATATGAGGATTGAAAGATCAAGACAAAGGAGGACTAGTTTCCATACAATCAGTGACCCGGGAGCTAAAAGGTAAGAAAAAGCAAAGAACAACTGAAATGTAGGCCCATATACGGTCGGGAAGTCGGGGTAATTGATGTTATCGAGAATCCTTTGAAAATTTTCAGGAATGGATGCATTCCCAAATGCATCGGAAGGAGTTGAATCGTACGGATTGCCGGTTGTTACCAATTGCCTGCCATCCCAGAGATACCTTTGAAAGTCATCTTCATAAATAGGCAGTGTGACTATCGCTAGAATACGAAAAAGAAGGGCAAACCCAAAAATGAACTGTGAACTTGCTTTGTTATCGAGCAAAGCACAGATGAAGCCAAGGATTATTGAAACAAGGCCGGTTGCAAATAGTCCGATTGGAAAAGCTAGGTAAACGTGCGAAGCAATTGCCAGCAAAGCATAGCCTAATACGCTGAAAAAGACCGACAGTGATCGAAAGAGGGCTAACGATCTGAACTGCATTGGTTTTAGAAATCAAATGACTTCAATTTCTAGATTTGATAGGCCAAGCAGTACCTGACAGTTTAATCAGGATTGGATTCCTTCAACTTCGCTTGGACCTAAAGCAACAATAAGATAAGAATGATGTTCTCTCCAAACAAATGGGATGATAAACGCCTGGGCATTGTCAGGAAATTCAATTTTATTGGTATTTCCTTCAACGACATTCGGAACGGAGATAAGAAAATCTTTGCCAAACGCTCTGCGAACGTTACCTGAGATTGTATTAGCTACTTCACCAACAAGGTCCATTTCTCCCTCTTCGTGAAGTGCGTTGAGCATCTCGCCGACCATACCCCGGCTCGTTGTGAAATACACCGCACCTCGATGTTTTCCAGAAATACCAATGGTCCCAGTATAGTCTTGGAGGATGGATTCGTTTCGGCGGAGGAAAGGTGGGTCAACAATAACCTCTTCATTAAACTTTGCTTTAAAAAAGTTTGGAACGGTTTGAACAAAAATTCTTAGATCAGATTCTTCCATAATCGCCTTAATGAGGTAAATTTGTTAGTTCGTCAAAGGCGGTGTTCAATTCTTCGGAAGTGTAAGGTTTGCAAACGTATCCGCTTGCTCCCCGTTCCACAGCTTCAATTGCAGTATCCTCATCTCCTAAAGCAGAAATAACTAAGATCCGTGCACTTGGATTGATGTCTATGATCCGAGTAACACAAGTCAGGCCGTCAAGGCCGGGCATTGTGATATCCATGGTTACTAAATCTGGGGAGTGTTTCTCGTAGAGATCGATAGCTTCTTCGCCACTAGCGGCTTCGAAGATTTCTTCGAAGCTATGCGTTTTCAGATCTTCCAGAACATTTCTTCTGGCAATTCCAGAATCATCTACTACTAGCATCTTCATTAATTCTGCCTTTTATTTTGGGATATCGATGACGAAAAAGCAATAGCTTCCCGGCTCCGTATATAGATTTATGCGGCCGCCTATATCATCGATCATCATTTTAACTGCATCTAGTCCTACGCCTCTTCCGGCGTCCTTACTTGTTTCACTTGCTGTGGAAAATCCTGATTTAAAAATCAACTCGTTTAGTTTGTCGACATGCCATTGATCTTTTTCGTGATCAATCAATGTGTTTAAGAGGCCTGGAGATGACGAGGCGTCGAGTTCTTGAGCTCGAGTGATAATTCGTTCGTAGTTAAGACCTTTGCCATCATCGGTGTAGGTTACTTTCACGTAGGCACTTTCTTCGACTACATCGATTTTAATGAATCCGGTTTCGCTTTTCCCAGAAGCAACACGAACCCCTGTTGATTCCAATCCATGAACAACAGAGTTTCTAAGTAGTTGAATGATGGTGTCCCGGATAACGCCTCGATGTTCTTCCGGAACTTGAGTGAGCTTCAAGTCATTTGACGTGAGCGTTGCTTTTTTATCGTGCCGCTTAGCAAGCTCGGTGACCAAATCTCTAAAGTGATGAGGATCGTCGGTGTCTTTCTTTTTGCCATTCTCAGAACTAGCTCCTCCATACATTCCCTTAATCCGGTTGATGACCTCAGTCATGTCGTCAAAGGACTGAATCATCTTAGAAAGTTCCAGAACGACGGGTATGAAGTCATTTCCGTCGAGATTACCTTTTTCCCGAATCCCTTGGAGTTTAGTTTCAAACTCATGAGCTGCATTCTCATAGTAATCGATTTTGAGCAGAGCGGCTTCTCCTTTGATTAAGTGGACGCGTCGAAAAATTTCTTCGATTTGGTGTGAGAAGCGAGTCTCTCGTTCCTCCATACTCATTTTCGTATCGATACTTTTGCTGAGTTGATTGCAGATGGTATCAAGTTGATTGCGAGAAGTGGTAATGAACTCGTCCAATGTTGCAGGCTCTACATGGATTACGCTGAAGAGCAGTTCTCCCTGGCGTTCCAAACGGGCTGCCGATTCTTTGAGTTCCCGGGACAGCTTAATTCTGGGGGTAATGTCTTCAACAATGACAAGCGCTTGAACAATCTTCTTGTCGCTCCAGACTCGGTCAAAGTTAAACGAAAGAAATTTAGTTTGCGCCTGGCCCATACTGTTATCGACGAGGACTTCAACTTCCTTTAATGGGTTGATCTTTGGTAGTAGATGATTCGCCTTCGTTTCATTGAATAGGAGCTTTAAAAACCGAACCGTCAAATCATAGGTCTGCTTGGGGACGCGGTCGCGAAGTAGATCTGAGAAGGGAATATGGTGCAGGTTTTTGCGCTCAAAGATTCGTTCGTTTGAGGTGGAGTAGCCAGATTCGATTTTTCCATCTGGGGTGATCAGCATTAAACCGTTCTGAACGGTTTCCATAATTGTGCTCGTTAGCGCTAATGACCCATTGAGTTCGACAGTTCGATCTTTGAGCGCCGCATTGCTTGTGCGGAGGTTTTCCTGAGACTCGGCTAGGGATGAGGCCATATTATTAAAGGCGTCTGCAACATCCTCTAATTCATCACCCGTTTTCAGGTCCACATGTGCATCTGAATCCTCAGCATCAAATGTATTTAATGCTTCTTTAAGAACTCCAAGGCGAGAACTTAGACGGTTTACCAAAAAGATCCCAGGGACAAGAGCGATAAGAAGCGTTCCAGCGCCGACAGCAAGCACTTTGACAAGTTGCTGATTTGTTTCGTAAATCTTATCGAGGTAGCGATCGATTTCCGCATCAACCTCAAGGATGGCACTTACTTTACCTTCTCGATTAAAGATAGGCGCATAGGCACTAATCCAGGTGCCGTGCTCATCCTCGTAGATCTCAGTGCTGGTATTTCTTCCTTCTTGAATCGCCGTTAAAAAGGCGGCTCGGTTTTCTGGTCGGATTATATAGACATTACCAACAAATGGTTTGTCGCCGGGCATTACGACAAACTCCGTTGTAAATTTGTCTAGTTCCAAGGGGCGTAAGATGTAGATTTCCTCATTCTTGAGGCCATTGACATCACGAATTTTTTCCAACCGTTCTTTAACGAATTCGAATTCTGGCTCGTAAACATCTTCGTTGGATCGGATCAAATCGAGATCATCGCCAAAAATTCCGATGGCGCCGGTTCCCGCGATACTCAGATTGAGGTCTCGGAGCTCTTCTAGAAGCACCGCTTTGCGCAAGAAATACCCTGTGATCGAGCTGGCGAGAACGACGAGCAGCGAAATCGTAATAACTGCTGTAATTGCCTTAAACTTAATACTTAACCTAACCGGTGGTTTGGTAGACTGGGGTGTCGTTTCAAGTTCTTTAGACATTTGGTTTAAAGCTACGGGTTCTTGGTGCCAGCGTCAATATAAGGCAACAATACTTAAGAACCGATTAAGAGGGTAAAATTTGAGAAAATAAGACTACCTATCTCGTTCTAACGCTTTCAGTATTCGATCTAGTGGGAATTGACTTGAACAGGAAACATATGGAGGTTCTAGTTCCAGATGGAGTAGGAACCGCGGAGGCCTTAGCGCGGGTTACGCATTTAGGAATTGGAGCGCACCAAGATGATCTAGAATTCTTTGCGTTTCACGGAATCTCTCAGTGTTTTCAGAAGGAAGATCAATGGTTTGGTGGTATAACATGCACGGACGGAAGAGGAAGTGTCCGTCAAGGTTCCTACAGCGGCACTTCAGACGATGAATTGAAGCGAATTCGTCGTGATGAGCAAAACCGTGCTGCGGAGCTTGGTCAATATGGAGCAATGATTCAGCTCGATTATTCGAGTGTCCAGATAAAGGCGCCGAAGTATCAAGAAACAGTCACGGAAGATATTAGAAACCTATTGGAGGCGACGAAACCTCGAGTTCTCTATCTTCATAATCCTGCTGATAAACACGATACGCATGTCGCTGTTTTTCAGCGCTCGCTAGATGCTCTGAGGCAGATACCTCGGGAGCAACTGCCCGCACAAGTGTTTGGCTGTGAGGTTTGGAGAGATTTAGATTGGTTGCCGGATGACCTAAAGGTGGCGCTACCGGTAGGAAACCATATGGATCTCCAGCGTGATTTGAATCGAGTTTTTGATTCTCAGATCAGCGGCGGCAAACGCTATGACTTAGCTGTAATGGGTCGCCGTAGGGCTCATGCAACATTCCACGAAGCTCATTCTGCTGACCAGGCCGAGGGCTACACGTTTGCAATGGATTTGAACCCATTGGTGCAAGACGCTTCACTTTCGACCGAAGTATTTTTGGAAGGCGTCTTAAAGGTATTCAAAGAAGATATCCTCAAGCGAATTGCTCGAACTTAGAAAATTAGGCTAACGATTAAAGGGGTTGCTACGAGCCCCGCCCGAGGTTGGTTTTGATTTAGGACGGCCTTTCGGGCGAGGGGGGTGAAGATTCGGGCGCTGGGCGGGTCCTAGCTTTTCAAAACCTTTGATTTTAAACACGGGAACCCAAGCATCGAAATTCGGTTCATAACCTTTGTACGGTGCGAATGAACCGTAAAGCCGATATTGGTAGTCATTATCGAGGTTAGGATGTTTTAAGAAACGCCCAGGAGCTTTTCCTCCATTCGTATTTTCTTCTAAGAAAACCCACCTGCCTTTTCGCCACGAGGCTTTTTCAGGACGAATCCATCCCCATCCCGCATATTTCTCGATGGCAGCTCGATGGCCCACGAAGACTTTCCCGGTTGTATCACCGTACTGCTGAGGTATTTTTGAGCTTTTATGAGCCCTCAATCCCGGTTCCATCAGGACCTGTTTTACTGCCGGAAAGTTATAGCGTGTTGGGCCTGATTTTTTGGGTTTAGGGCTGGTCTTCGGTTTTTCGGAAAGCTTTGAGGGTGGAGATGAATCTGGCTCTTCAATCTGAGCCACATCAGGTTTTGCTGGAGAAGAATTCTGCCCTGGCAATCGCTGAGTGAACACAAAAAGTGTGAGAAGGCAGGCAAGCCAAAGAAATGACTTCATTGGACCCATTTCCCCCCAGAAGTCGATAGCTTGGGAATAGCACCGGTAGAATAGTCAGTCTTACCGATAGCTCCCCACATTCGCGTCCCAGTGGCTTTATACCAGGCCCGAGAGTACTCCTCGCCAGAATGACAGCCCCAGCTTCGGCAGTAAGCATCTGAGGTGAAAATCCGATTTTTGATTGATTTCAAATGGTCGACGTGAAGGCAGAGGGGCTCTAGAACGGCACCGTCGATTCGGTTGCTGTAATCAAAGCACCAGTTGCGTTTGTTCGAGTGACCAAAATATTCCAGTCGTCTTATTTTAATTTTTGAGCGATCTTGACCTTTGTGTAGATAGTCGAGAAATTCTTTCCGAGACTCAAACCAAACGATGTTGCTCGTTATCGGTTTAAGCATGTTTTTGATTTCTGCGATTAAATCTGTGTTCGATTCTTGGCCTCGAGTGATGTAGGCCGGACGATAAACCAACCAGGTGACAAGATCGGAACCAATTTCTGGTTTAACTTCTTTATAGCGAGCAATACTGGAGGTAAGGAAGTTTCCCCAAAATCGGTCGTGGGGAGCGGGTTTATGACGTTCGAAGCTTCTAAGAGAGGGCCCCCCACTGACGAATATCTGCTCATTCGCGGATGCGAATGAGGATCCGAAACAAAGAGCGATTCCGAGTGCAAAAATTCGAAAAGTCATCGCCGAAAAGAACTAGCAAAGAATTGAAAAGTGGCCATGCAAAAAAACGGCCTGTAAGCGAACTTACAGGCCGAAGAGTATATTGAGAGGAGGATTTAGACTATTTCACATATCCACCACCACTAATGGAAGTGGTTCTAAGCGGCCAGGTGTAGTCATCGACATACCCGACAGTGACGCGAGATCCGGTGACCAGACTGCCTTTGCGGGACGGTGAAACTTGAAACATTTTTACGATACCTTCGTTATTTTCGACCGTGAATGAATCGCGATTATTTTCGACGGCAGTAATCACACCACCGAAGGAGCCTGATTTGCCGTGCCACACATCTGCGGTAAGAGTAACCGAAGAAATCGTAAGAACGACCACTCCGATCAGAACAATTTTTTTCCAATTCATAAGTCGATAGCTTTAGCGCTAAATATTACAATGGGATGACAGGTCCTTGACGATTTGGTGATATGAATTGCGCGGCATTGAGGAAAAGTAAACAGGAACGCCTGACAAGCTATTTCTTTCCCCGACCTGGTCCCACGACGCTAAATCTAAAAAGACTTTACGCTCCCATACTTTTATTATGCGGGTTGAGGAAACAAGGGGAAGATAAATTGGGTTGTCTGGGACTCGAACCCAGAACCAATACCTTAAAAGGGTACTGCTCTACCGATTGAGCTAACAACCCGGAAGTGGTTCTCTATGATCCAGAAGAGACCTTGGTGATCAACATTATCCGGATAAGAGGGGTAAAAGAGTCTAAGATTTTCGGTAATTGTCAAACGTAAATTCGAGCAATCTCTAAGTCCTCTTAATCCGACTCCATTTCACGCGTTTTCCACCATTTGTGGCCATAGGAAATGAAGATTTGGTCACCAGCCTTAATATCTTTAACGGCTTGGTAAACAAATACGTTTTTTTCTTCATCAAACAAATACTGAGCATTGTTCTCGAATGAAT
>JBCCKK010000072.1:0-12409 GCA_039027395.1 Verrucomicrobiota bacterium
AGATATCACTTAGGAGTTGCTGACCAATAATCGTGTGTGCCGTGGTATCCATCGCGGTACGGAGGCTACTCACTGCTAACGGAAATGTCCCCAACAGGCTAACAAATGCAAACGAAAAAATCCCGAGCGACATCGCTACTTCTACTAAGCTAAAGCCTTGGGTGCGAGCTTGGCTACTGGATTGGACTAGATATCGTTTGCTCATTTATATAAAGGTTTATATATTTACATTGAAGATACAAAATATTGATTTTGTAGTCAAATCTATATTCGAAGTTTTCGCTTCATGTAGATTAAAACCCGTATTCTGGTGTTCGATACTTAATATTCCGAACTCCTCTTTATCATAGTTTAATTTAAGTATTTGACTACTGGGCTTGAATACATTTTGAGACTACTATTTTTGGACTACCGCCTTGGGAGAGTCATCTCTATGTTTTCTGGAAGGTTAACGGTTGTGGTCTGGCGGGGATAACGGGCGGCGTGAAGCGCAAGATGTTCCAGAAGTTGTTGAATCATAAAACCTTTACGGTTGCTGTAGGCTGATACATGAAACAGATTGTGAGCTTCGAGAGGATCCTTAACGAGATGGTAGAGTTCCCCTGTTAGCTTGGAATCGATACCGGGGCGGGGTAGTTTGTCCTTCCAATGTAGTATTAACTTCCACTCCGATGTTCGCCACATGTAGGTTGGCCCCAATTGTTCGCTTTCATAACCTCCTCCATGAAACTCAGCGAAGGTGCCATGGCGTTTTGCTGAACAGGGGTTTAGCAATGAAATGCCTGGGAGGAGTGGATCGGGGGTGGCTCCGGCTGCGTCCAAAACTGTCGGAAGTAGATCCACTAATTCCGCCGGTTGTTGGCTAGTGGTATTCGATTGTTCAACACCAGCGCCTGATAGAATCATGGGTACGCGAATGCTTGATTCGTATAAGCAATATTTACTGAATAGATAATTGCGTTCGCCCAGCATTTCGCCGTGATCCGATGTGAATATATACAGTGTGTTATTTGTTTCTCCCATGCGCTCAACCTCGGTAGTGACCCTTCCGAAGCAGTCGTCAACGAGAGAGCAAAGAGCATAGTATCGGAGCACGGTTCGTTTCTTATCTTCCTCTCTCAGTGTTTTCCAGTGTTCTCGCAGAATACCATTTTTGAAATCAAAGTGATCGAATAAGGATTCGAAATTTTTTACACTGTTAGGAATCTCAATTTCGTCGAGATGGTAGCGATCTTCGTAGCCTGGTGGTACAAACAGAGGGGCATGAGGAAAATCAAGGGAAAGATTCAGGAAGAATGGCCGGCTAGAATCTCGGTCTTTCAGAAACTGGATTGCTTTATGGGTTGCCCATCCTTCTCGATGTTCCTTCAGAGTGAAGGCACTTGTTTTTCCGAGATAACCTTGAACTGTTTCGCCTCCTGAACCAGCTGCCATAATTTCGACCATACTTGGTGCCAGATTGCCTTGAAAGTCGTCCTCCATAAATGAGCTGCCACGTTCCGCAATATGATCTCGATTTTCACTAGCTACCCCTCTATGTTCGAATCCTCGCCGGCTTGGATCCGCTACGCCTAAACCAGGATCATACCAGTGGGTTTTACCAAAGCATGCGGTTTCATACCCAAGAGATTGTAGGCGTTGGGGAAGAACTGGAAGCGGTAGATTGGAATCCGAAGGGCAGATTTGACGATTGAAACGTAGCCCGCTCTGATGGGGATAGAGTCCAAGCATCAAAGAATATCGGCTAGGTACACAGATAGGGCAGTTAGCAACGGCTTGTTCAAAGCGGATCCCGTTTTTCGCAAGTCGATCCAAGTGGGGGGTTTTTACAACCGGAGATACGCAGCCTAGCGCGTCCCAGCGATGCTGGTCAGACATGAACAATACGATATTTGGTTTGCTGCTCAAAACCCTAATCTTATTAAAATTGCCTTTTTATGTAAACGTTTTTAAAGGGTGAAAATTGAAGTATTTTTAATCACTATATCTTTGTTGGATCTACTCTATTGGATGATTCTGTGTGTGAAGCAGGTGGTAGTTAGCTTTCGTATTTTTGGTCAAATTTTCCAGAGGAATCCATAACATTGATCGTTGGTCTCACGCAGTTTAACCGGTAAACCGAGCTAGTATGGTTTATCATTGAAGCCATAACTTAACTCAATGGAGACTAATTTACCCCTGGTTTCATATGCCTTGTTTGGGGGCAATGAGCATTATCGGTTTGAGGTGTGACCGAAAGCCTTTGCTGCCGCAAAAGCTAACTTGTGGCCAAAGCCTTTTTTGGGTTAGGTCTAGATAAATCACTAGATTCAAAAAAGACCAGACTTAGGTAGCGAGAATCTGTTTCATAGGTGAAGCTGAGGCCAAGATATTGGCTGGTACGGGCGGCGGCGATCAGCTTTTTGGTATTGATACCAAGAGGTTAATCGATAGCGACTATAGTTTTAGACAGCTCATGAATCAAAATCGATCCAGATAGGGCTTGTCCATGCCTTGTGGTCGTCTATCTGACGAAGTCTCAAGTAGTAATAAGAACCCGAAACGCTGGGAAAGGGAAGATTTCCCTTCCAACAAAATGAATCTGTGTCGTGCTGCCAGGATTGAAGTATTTTTCTGTCTGAAATCAGCTCAATCACTTCAATGGCTTTAGTGCCAAAGATTTCGAAATACATGGTTAATGGATCTTTGCGATTCCATGCAATGGTGCTCCCCATAATGGAGTCATTGATCGTGAAGGTGCACACAATAGGAACACCCGTCGTTGCGTAAGTATGACGTTTATTTAGTGACTGCCAGATTGCATCTCGCGTTCGCTTTGGAGCAATAAAGCCAGTCATTCCTACATAATCTACATCGACAAAATCGTGGTTTCGCGTTGGGAATCCCAAATGGTTGTCTGTTCCCCCAACAAATCCTAATCGGTAGCCCATATCAAGAGCATCTTGGACCGAGGCACCAATGTTGCCGGTCTGAATAAACCAGTCAGAATCTTTTTCATCAGCCTCAAAATTACCGCGCGCTTGGCATATCTCGACGGCCTGAATTCGAGGATTACGGTGTTGCCACTGGTATTCATACCAATGGGGGGTGCCATCCGACTTGAGCTCAGCCGCTCGAATGTTGGTGTGATGGGGAATCATTACTACATTATCGGGCCATTCAACTTCGCCGGGATGAATTTGATGATCGTACTTCTCGGGGGTTGCATCAACATCAAGGTTTCGCAAATAGAAGTTGGCATGTCCTTGATCTGTACTCCATTCCCATGCATGGAGGGTTATAAAATGTCCTTCCTCGAGAAACTGATCATTTGTTGCACAAGTCTCCTGCCAGAATCTTTTCGGAGTATGATCGGTTAAAGATGATACATCCAGATTTAAAATATCTCGCGCATACTGGTAGGCCTGTTCTTGAGTGCGATCACCGTCTGAGGAAAATTCGGAATGAAAGTGGATATCGCCAAAGTAGTGTCCTAATGAGTTTTTATTTGCTGGAAAAAGATAGTTGCTTTGGACATGCCATCCATTGGACTCTTCAATGAGCGAAATTCGAACTGGTTCAGACGAAGTCACACGGATGTCAGAGATGCGAACGCTCTTTTGATCAGGCTGAAAGATGATTTCCTCTGGAAGCCCTTCTATTCCTTTGTGTGGGATAATTTGCACGGTTCCCTCGAATGAGTGAACTGGATTGCGGAATATATCAGATGCGAACAGTGTCAGGGTATGAGTGCCATCGGGTAGCGGAAATGGTTTTGCTCGGCATTCGAGATTAACCGCTCTACCAGTTTCATTATAGAACTCGTAGCGTTCGGAAACCAATCTAAACCTGTCATCTTCAGATCCTTTGAGCTCAAGATACATAAATGCTTTCTGTGGTGCCTCAAAATGCAAATTCCCTCGAATCGACAGCTCCACCCTGCCTTGGGAGGGGATCGGCTCTATAACGTTAAGTTCAAGTAAAGTGTAATGCTGGAAGGGTTGATCTTTCTTGGAGGCAACAATCTCATTCCAATCATGAGGAGGGCTTTGGGAGATTTCTACACTTCCACCTTCGGAACATGAGATGTTTCCCAAATGCCAGCGTTTATACACATTGCGAAAGTTGCCACCGGTAAGACGGATTTTAGTTCCTTCAATAATCGGTGTTTTTGAAAAGAGGATGAATGGAAGGGTATGAGCGTGTTCCATGACATTTAACAAACGAGGGCCGTAGAAATTGGTCGAAAGATGTGAGTCGGCATGATCTGAAGATTTCATATTAACAAAAGCATAATAGAATCTTGAGTTGACGTCGATGCCTCAAGGTGCAATTTAAATACCAAATCCTGCATTTAATCATGTGGAAAGAACGAATACGAAAACCAATAGTCAGTTCTGATTTTCCCCTTAACTTAATGATTAATGAAGGAAGCTTGGCGGTTAGAGAGGTGACCAATGAGAGAAAGCAATTTCATTCAAAATCTATACCATTTTCCGCAATTCTCCAAGTAAGTTCAGGTCGAAGCCTATTTTGGATAAATGGTAATTTAGTGAAGGTTAAAAAAGGAGATTTTTTGATGATTTCAAAAGGAGCATCGATGACTCACCTCGGTGAAACGGGGCATAATTGTGGAGTAGAGTACCTCATCTTTTTTGGTCCGCTGTCTTATAGGATTGAGTTTCTTTTATCAGGGGGTGTGTACTTTTCAGAAAAAAGTAAGCACGCTACAGGATTGCTAGTAGAGAAGTTGGATAAGGCTATTAAGTGTTGTTTCGCCGAACGATCGGACTCGTTTTATTTAGCAGATTGTCTATTATCCCTTTTTTCTCAGGTTGAAGGTCAACTCCCGAAGTCAAGGAATGATGATATTCGCTCTCGTGCTTTGAGAGTTATTCGAAAAAAGCCATCACAAAACTGGACGGTAAAGGATTTGTCGGACGAGCTGGGAGTGAGTATAAGTCTGTTAGCGCACCAGGCAAAAGATATATACCGCGAAACACCCGGTTTGTGGATTCGTCAAGAGCGCTGCCGGCTAGCGGCTACCTATCTTGGACAGGGGTATACCGTCGCGGAGACGGCAGAAATATTAAATTTTTCAACCCCTTATCATTTTTCTCGATGTTTTCGCAGCGTAATGGGACAAAATCCGAAAGATTTTAAGAAAAGTAGCTAGCAGGCTACTTAGATGCTGAAAGTTACTGTTTTTGCAAATAAGGGGGAACTTGGAGCCCCATTTCGATGCTGAGACTACTTTGTTGTTCCACTCATGCGCTAAGTCTTTGCCAGATTTGCCGATCTAACCGCAGTCCTATTTGATGAGGATAGAGCTCAAGCATAAAAGATATATCGACTGGGAGTATAGACGAGGTAGCTAGAAATAGCTTGTTCAAAGAGACTTTCATTTTTGGCTAGTGGATCTAAGTGAGGAGTTTTAACGGCAAGATATACTTGGCTTTACGTATCTCCACAGTGTTGGCCGAATTTTAAAAATAATGTTAGGTTTTGATTTCAATTTGGAAATTATCGTTAGAATTTGAATGTTTGTGAACCTCCATACTATTCTTGTTAGCTAAGTTTTTGTTTATCTTCATTTCTTGCTTCTTCTTTTTTAGCTAGGCTTTGAATCGATAGAGGCTGGGAGCTCCATTCTTGAAAAGCATTCAGAAAATTCTCGGTAAAGAAGCGGTCAGGAGCTATGTCTTCGATTTTCGATTTGGAGAGTGAAGCTTTAAAGTCATTAAGAAATAGTGTGCCTTCTTTTAGATTCGAGACTTCCTTTAGCTGTGGGAACTGTTGGTTGGCCCAAAGTGGATACTTACCGGAACCACGTGGGCTTTTCCAAGGACTAAACGCGTACTTTTTGTAAGACCCATTCTTGGTTGCTTCTCTTGGTCCCAATCGGCACTCGAATTCAAGTGCCTTTTTTCGAAGGTGCTCAAGTTGAGCAAAGGGGACTTCTGAGCTTTTGACTAAATTGAATTGTTCTCCCGGATCGGACTCCAAATCATAAAAATGTTCGATTCCTCCATTGTAGAAATAGACGTATTTATAACGACGATCACGGATTGCTACCCAACGTCGGGAGTCCGATAGGCAACTTGTGTATTGTAAAGAGCGGTCACGAGTGTTTGCGTTTCTAACTAATAGAGATTCTCCATGAAGTTGGTAGTTTGATCTTGAAGGCTTTTCGTGGAAATCGATTCCAGCGATGTCAATGACTGTTGGAAAAATATCCATTAGATCAACAAACCGACGGTCTTCAGACCCCGGCTCAAAATATTTGGGATATCGAATGAGAAAAGGGATACGAGAGGCACCTTCGAATGGAAGTGCCTTCTGATAAAATCCTTTATCTTGGAGCATTTCTCCATGATCCGAAGTGAATATAATGAGAGTATTTTCAAGAACGTTTTTTTCCTCCAAGTAATCTAAAAGTCTACCGATATGGTAGTCCACGAACGAAATTGAACCAAAGTAGGTTTCCCTAAAATCCCGTTTTATGTCTTCCGAATCCGAGTCCCCAAACCACGGGCTAATTCCCTCAAAAAAAGGGGCGTCTCGAGAGATGGGGACTGGTCCTGGTAACTCTCGATCTCGGTATAGGGACTTCCATCGTTTGGGAACGTTGAGAGGGGGATGTGGATGGATCCAGCTACTTACTAGGAAGAAGGGGCGCTGGCTATCTAGGCTCTCTAGGATATCAATCGAGCGATCGGTTATGAAAGCAGAACCGTGGAGATGTTCGGGAACAAGGGGAGACTGAGGCTCATGATAAAGATACGGGCGAACACCGTGTAGGCATCGAATATCCTCGTAGCCTTTATCTTTTAGGTGTGTTGCGTAAGCATCATCGCGGCGGCATTGAGGAATCTCTTCCATGAGGTGAAGCTCCTGAAAGCCGTGGTGACGTCTCGGGGGAATGAAGTGCATTTTACCTACCGCAGCCGTGAAGTAGCCATGATCCGAAAGGAGTTGTGGTAGCATAGGGATTCCGTCGTCCGGCCATGGCGGGCTGGCATTGCAGTGATAGCCATGGACCCTGCTAGACATTCCGGACCAGAGGCTATGACGGGCTGGTATACAGATCGGATGAGGTGAGTAAGCGTGAGTGAAATTGCAACCTTCGTTAACCAAACGATCAAGATTGGGCGTGACCATGTGGTGATGTCCTGCTGCAGCAATGGTATCAAAGCGTTGTTGGTCAGTTAGTAGGACAAGAATGTTGGGCTTCATGGAAGGTGGTTCGTAGTCATGTTTTGTGGGACAAAGTTTTCGATGAGAACTGCTGAGAGATGAATTTCGACGTTTGCTGGCCTTCTAGCGAAATGAAATCCATAGATAGTCTAAAAGAGAGGTTTCGTTCAATTTAGCTTTTAGTTTTTGATTGATTCGAGTTCGAGGACAACAGTTGTTAAGCCACTTAAATCGGGTTCGCGTGGTAAGATTAGCGTGCATTCTTTGGGTTTTAACCCCAAATAGCTTTGGCGTTCAAAGGGAACTTCGCTTCCGTCGTCGAGAATGTAAGCCCGGGAGATTTGATAGTCTTCGAAAGCTGGAACAACGATTCTGAGATTATCGGGATATTCGATGATATGAACGTAGAGATAGTTTGCCCCTTTTTGGCTATAAGCAACCTTCCAGCGGAAATTTTCGCAAAAGAAGTTCTCCCAGGAACAGTCCGGAGAAAGTTTGATGGAAGGGGGATTGGTATCAAAAATGGAAGATCCGTTTCTTTCGATCCAACTGCCGACATGCTCTAGCATTTGCCTGTAGTAGGGTTCAGGGAATTCACCACGGGCGTTAGGGCCGACATTTAGTAGAAAGTTTCCACCTTTGGACGTAATCTCGGCTAGCTGTTGAAGCACCATTTCAGGGCCTTTGTAACTGCGATCGTCTCGGACATATCCCCAATTTTGATTGTAGCACATACAAGACTCCCAGCGTAAAGGAGTGCCATCGGCACTCCTAATGCCTTCTCTGGGAATTTTGTTTTCAGGTGTAATGATATCAATTGGAGTATCGCTATCGCCAATGGTCAAGCGATCATTGATCAGTATATCGGGTTGTAACTCACGGATACGCTGAATGAGTCGGTCGCCTTCGTAGGCAGCACAAGGGGCTCGTTTAACATCGAACCAGAAGATATCGACTGTTCCATAGTTTGTTAAAAGCTCTTCGACTTGGCTATGAAGATAATTAATGCCATCGCGGCTGGGAACCCATTGGTCCCTGTTTTGTTGTAATTCTCCCTCCGCACCCAGGCTATGGGCGATTCCTCCAGAAAGTCCTGGATGCCATAGATCCCAGATGGAATAATACATTCCAAAACGCAGACCTTTTCTTCGGCAGATTTCAGCGATGTCTTTAACTACATCACGACCAAAAGGGCTGCGAGTGCTTTTCCAATTGGTGAACGCGCTGTCAAATAAACAAAACCCATCGTGATGCTTGGTCGTAAGAACAACGTACTTCATTCCAGCCCGTTTTGCTAGATCGATCCAGAGTTCTGGATCGTAGCGGTCTGGATTAAACTTTTTTTGGTATGTTTTGTAAGTCTCTTTAGGAATTTGCTCTCGGTATATTGCCCATTCTGCGCCAACGGATGAACGCAAAGAATAGAGCCCCCAGTGAATGAACATTCCAAATTTTGCTTTTTTGAACCAGCGCTTGGATGATGTTTCTGATGTTGTGAAGGTTGAGCGCATTCTAGATCCTAAATCAATCGAGAGAATATTCGCATAGTTCCAACAGGCTAGCAATTATAAACCTTTATAAAAATAAGTTAGATCACATAGTAAACGTTTGTAGATTTTGTAGAGATTTCTAGCGTAGTAGAGTATCTATATATAAGGAAAATTTGTGGCTAAAGTAAAAGTAACTAAGAAAAGGCCGACGCTTATCGATATTAGCGAAGCTTGTGGTCTTTCGATCTGTACCATATCACGGATCCTAAATGATTCAGAGACGGCAAAACTGTATGCGGAAGAAACCCAGCAGCGAGTGAATCAGACGGCCGAAAGATTGGGATATAAGCCGAATCGTCTAGCGCGGGCGACTCGAACCAGTCGGACGAACCAGATTGGGTTCATTGTGCATTTCAACGAAAAAGAGAATGAGCCAGCTTATCCCTCTTTAGGATGTATCACAGGGGCTCTAGAAGTTTTGGAGCAACATGGATTGGATATGGTGTTAATTCCTCTTGCAGAAGTTGAGGCCGAGGAAATTTCGAAGGTTCGCTTGTTTAGCGAAACATTTATCGATGGGGCTATTTGTACGGCCTATATCAATACCCCTTATGTAAAGCGAATCGAAGATGCGTTACAAGGTTTAGTGGTTTGGTGCGACTCTAATGTGCGCCGCACGAGGCTTTCGGTTTGGCGTGATGAGGTCGAAGCAGGCAGGCAGGCTGTAGAACATCTTCAGACTCGAAATAAAAAGATTATATGGATCGGAAGAGATGACTCCCATACGCGGGAAACCTTTTATCGCAAAGAACGCTATGAAGGTGGGCGAAGAGCAGCCCTCAAAACTAGGGTGAGTTTAAAGTGTATCTATGCTGATGGTGATAAAATCGAACCAGATATGATTCTTCAGTATATTAAAGAAGGTTATGACTGCGTTGCGTCCGAGTATCCTTATGCAAGTCAGGTTGTATCAATGGCTATGCGAGAACGCCTGGTCGTGGGACACGATTTCTTTTTGAGTTGTGCTGATGATATTAACTTTTTTGAGAGGTTTATGCCCGATATTTCAAGAGCAAGCTTCAATCGTATCGAAATGGGAAGAATTAGTGCTGAAATGTTGTTGAAAAAACTAGGTAGAGGCAAACGTTCACAGAAGTCTATTATCCAAGTGCCGACGTGGATAGAAGGTGCAACGGCTAGGGCCTAGCTTCTCAGAATTTTCTTAGCTTCATAGACTTAGGCAATCTAATGGTATCTAATGGTGCAGCATAGATCTTGAGCTTTGCTGCCCTGCCACTTTAGAATCGAAATGAATGTTGTAGCGCGTAAGCAGAGTCCCCGTAGCCTCAAAGAGCCTGACGTATGCTTTTTTAAGATCAACTCGAGCGGCAAGTTCGCGAACTTTAGCTCGATGAAGGTCTCTGCGAAATTTTAAGACCTCTAGTTCGGTGGAGAGGCCTTTTTCCAAACGAATCTCTTCTTGCTCTTTGAGGCGTATCGCATTGCTTTTGAACAGTGACATGGCATCTAGACGTTCGTAGTTCGAATCAATAATCGATAGGAGTTGTTGAATGATCAGTGAGGTGTTCACCTCTGCTTGTTTCAGTTGAAGGATGCTTTGCTGTTTGCGATTCTCAGCTTCATCCCGCTGTCCTAGAGCGGTGTCGTTCCAAAGAGGAAAAGAGAATTCGAAGCCAACGCTCCACTGATTACCCTGTCCATCACCAATCGATTTGCGATAACTCCGACTGAGATTCGGGGCAAGTCCATTGCGGCCTAACGTGGCTTTAACGTCGAGTTGAGGCCAGGTTTGGTTTCGTGCATAAACAAGGCGGATACTTTCCCGCTCGACAGCATGTTTGGCAATTTTTAGAACGGGGCGATGTGTAGCGGCCTCGGCGAGTAATTGACTCAGGTCGGTTTCTCGATCTTGAATCGGCAAGTTTGTGGAGGGAGTGTAAATGGTGTTTGCATCGTCGATGCGAATATCGGCTAATAGGGATTGCAGAACGGTTTGTTTTTCGAAGACTTGATTGCGAGCTTGCGTGAGCTCTTCGATAATTTCAGCTAAAGCGGACTCCGTGCGAGTAAGTTCGCGAGGCGAGACTTGTCCTTTTTCAAGCTGTTCTTGTTTATCCAAGGTCAATCGAGAAGCGAGTTCTAACTCCTCTTGCTTTAATCGCATTTCAGCTACGGCATAAATGAGGTCAAAGTAAGCGAGTAGCGTTTCACTCACCGTGTTGAGCATGGCCTCTTGAACTTCCAGCTCGCTAATTTTTTTATCCACCCGTGCAACTCGGATTTCTGCCAAATTGACGTTAGTGCCAAAGTTTCGAAGAAGCGGTTGAGTGAGAGTGATTCCAGTGAAGTTTTGGAATTCGGGTGTGAAGAGAGAGAGGGCACTTGTGCGGCTCAAGGTATTGCTCAGGATCTCTTGCTGGTTAAATAATTCATATTCGGTGCCCGTGGGGAGGCGTCCCTCCAGAGAAATGTTATAGCGCCAGTTGTTTTCTTCAAAGATTCGAGGTTCACCTGTGAGTAGCGTCGAGTTTCCTCCTGTTTCAACAAACTCTTGTGTGTTCTGAGGTCGGTCAATGTCTTCGTATTCCAAATCGACTTTAAATTCGGGGTTAAAAGCACCACGTGCTTGTCGGATGACATCTGAAGCAAGCTCGCGGTCGTATGCTTTGATTTGGACATCCAAATTGTACTTTAATGCGCGAGACAAGGCGTCTTCTAATCTCAAAGGTAGCTCATCAAGAGGCTGGATTTCCGGCAAACGGTAGGACGAATTTGGAGATTCCGTTTCAGGTGTCCCGTAGACATAAGGATCTGGCAGTGGTTCGATTGCCGGAGCAGGCACGGAAGTAGCGCTTTCGGGTATCGTCTCTGAATTTTCGTTAGTTGAAAATCCTGATTCTGGATAGGTGGAGGAGGCTTCTGGTGAGTAGGGTATTTCAGCGGGGGTCTGCGCTGAGGAAATCTCTGTAGAAGTAGGGCTTGGGTCGGATGTAGCGAGAGGTGGTGAAGAGTTGATTGGTGCTTCCGAGCAGGCAGAAAAACACAGCGCAATGGCGGACAGAGCCGCTAGTGTTTTTAGCGATACTGTATTGTGATTTCGCTTTTCTGGTGTCGTTGCATTCGTCAACATAAGAGTAGGCCTACTTAAAGTATTGGTATTCAACGGAAAACGTTAACTTTGTCAACCATCGTAGTATTCAAACCTTAATAGAAGATGAATGCTAAACTGCGGTGGAATCGTTGGAAAACGAGAGGTTTTCATCGAGCCAGGTGTCGTGTTTCAAGACTTGCTTGCGAGCAAAGAACGCAGTGCGATCTGCTGTCCGCTGGGCCCAGTCGAACAGTCGAGTCGTCCAAGGAGGAACCTCGAGTCCAGCTGCTTCGTAGACTGCTTTTCGAACCGATTGTGGCAGAAAGCGTCGAACTAGCTCGTCTTCGAGAGAAATCATGAAGCGAGCTCCACCTGGATCTCCCTGCCTGCCGGCTCTTCCAATAAGTTGTCGATCAATGCGACCCGATTCATGTCGATCGGTGGAAATAACGTAGAGGCCCCCAAGTTCTGCGACTCCCTCAGCCAACTTGATGTCGGTTCCCCTTCCGGCCATATTGGTTGAGATTGTGATGCTGCCGGGGTGGCCCGCCCTCGCAATGATTTCCGCCTCTCGTTCATGGTTGACCGCGTTGAGCAATTCAAAAGGAAGTCCTGCAGTTTGAAGGTGTTC
>JBCCKK010000073.1:0-12377 GCA_039027395.1 Verrucomicrobiota bacterium
CTCATATATATATTAGAGTATCTAAACAATTATTCCTCTTTTAAGAACTGTCAATGGCAATCTCTTTTTTACTTTTTTATACGTAAATTCAGAATTTTTCCAAGCTTTTCCGCCGCTTCGATAAATGCGTGGGCTCCGGCAGATTCGGGGTGGCTAGCGACAGCGGGCTTACCTGTATCTCCGGCTGATCTCACATCCATTTCCAGAGGAACTTTTGCCAATAACTCTACTTTTTCCCGCTGAGCTTCTCGCTCTCCTCCACCTTCACCGAAGATTGAATATTGATTGCCATCGTTTGGACAAACGAAGTAGCTCATATTTTCCACCAAACCCAAAATAGGAACATTCACTTTCGCGAACATTTTGATGGCTTTGCGTGCATCAATAAGAGCTACCTCTTGCGGAGTTGTCACCACAACGGCTCCACTCAGAGCTACCGTTTGAACAATCGTTAATTGGATGTCTCCCGTGCCCGGAGGAAGATCAAGGAAAAGAATATCTAAATGGCCCCAATTCACTTGGTTGAGGAACTGCTGGGTATAGCGAGTTACCATCGGCCCCCGCAAAATTACTGGAGAGTCATCATCGACCAAAAATCCCATACTCATCAACCGAACCCCTTCTTTGGTATGAGGCTCAAGCCGCTCATCCTCAGTCACACTCGGCCGATCTTTAATACCAAACATCAATCCCATACTTGGACCATACAAGTCGCAATCCAGTAGTCCGACCTTAAGCCCCGCCTTCGCAGCTGCTACGGCCAGGTTCGATGTCACAGTTGACTTACCGACGCCTCCTTTTCCACTTGCAACAGCAACGATATGCTTGATACCCGGAATGGTATTTTCACCCGTAAGTCCACCCCCACTCTGCATGGCTGCTTTTACAGGTTCGTTGACTTTAATATCGACGGCAACTTCTGAAACACCTTCAAGCTGCTGCACCGCTTGACGGACTCCTACATCCAATTCTGCAGGGATTCGTTGATCTCCAGTTGTTACCTCTAGCCGAACTCGAACTTTACCATCCTTAAAGGAAATTCCTTTGATCAGACCAAATGATACAATATCACGACTAAAGCCGGGATATTTTACTTCCTTTAACGCACTACGTATCTGATCTTCCGATAACATGCGAGATAACTTGAGGAAAACTAGAACGATTGCAAGTCAAGGAAGTAGGGCTTTTCTCCGTCCCGCCTTGAACTCATTCCAGGCTAGAGACATTTCCCTAACTTTTCCGACCGCTTCAGAAATTCGATCTACTGCCAAATCCATTTCTGCGGTTGTCTGGTCAGGTAAGACTCCCATTACGACAGTTCCCAGCGAAAGATCTCTGGCTACCCCCATTTGTTTGAGTACCGGAGACACCTTTTCTGATGCACTGATGCACCCGGTATTACTCGTCAACCGCAACGCTTTAAGGTCTAGTCTCAAAACGATCGACTCTCCTTCCACGAACTCGATAGCGAGACTGATATGATGAGGGTCTCGCCCACTCCCCAGTTCGGCACCATTTAAGCTGATGTGATCCATTCTGCTAAGACAACCATCGACGAGAGCTTTCTGAAGTTTAGAACAAGACTCCATCCAATCCGAGGACTGACATCCCGCTATTTCACAGGCTTTTCCGCTTCCCACAATATTTGCCACAGCTGGCATTCCTGGGCGTAGCCCTAGCTCCTGAGTTCCCCCATAAAACAGGGGCTGCAACTGAATTCCCCTTCGAAACACGACACATCCAGTCCCAGCTGGACCGAAAAATCGATGCGGAGCTAGAGTCACGATATCTACTCCCAATTCCTTCATGGAAAAAGGCGACCAGCCAGCCCCATACGTTGCGTCGACCATGAACCTTGCTTTTGCTTCCTTTGCAAGCTGCCCCCATTGCTCGAGATTCTGTCGAGTTCCCACATCGTAGTTACTGAGATGGGTGATCACCAGGTCGAAGGAAGACGACTTGATAGCCTTCTGCGCTCCCTCTAAATCGCTTTCTCCTCGATGATCTAAGCCTACTCGAATAACGTCATGTCCTTCACGTTCCAGAACATCAACCGCTCCCAGAATGCTGGGATGCTCTCCACTTGAACATATAAGTCGGCCTTTGCGCTCCAAGGCCCGCATAAATCCTAGAATGGCGAGACCATTTGCTTCGGATCCGCTCCCAGTGAAAACGACAGGATTTTCATCTATCGTGTTACAGAAACTACGAACCTGCGCTCGGGCTGATTCTAAAGCGTCTTTAATCTCAAGAGACTGGCTATGAGCACCCGTTGGATTTCCATAAAATTCAGATAAGTACGGAAGCATGGCTTCCCGCACTTCTGGAGCAACGGGTGTTGTCGCAATGGCATCCAGATATAACGCCTGCGACGGCATCTTTAGTCGTCCGTTTTAGGCTCCTCTAGATGGAGCTTAAAGCGTTCGTGCGCTTTATTCATAGCGAGATTTGCTTCGGACTCATCGATAACAACAGAGATTTTGATCTCACTTGTTGAAATCATCTGAATATTTACCCCTGCATCGGCTAAGGCCGAAAATAGATTTGAAGCAACCCCACTGTGACTTCGCATTCCAATACCAACCACGGACAGTTTCGCGATACCTTCCTTCTTGAGCACCTCACGAGCGAGTGACTTTTTCTTGAATTCATCAATGATCGATTCTACTCGAGCGAGATCATCCTGCTTCAGAGTGAATGTAATATCAGTGAAAAATTCACCATTCTCATTTTTCTCATGAGACACATTTTGCACGATCATATCCACGCTCACTCCGGTATCAGCGATCGCTTTAAATAGTCGTGAAGCCACTCCCGGTTCATCACTGACTCCCGCAATGGTTACCTTTGCTTGATTTTTCTCAACGCTAACTCCTCGCACTACTACTTGTTCCATGGATGACTCCTCTTCCTTTACTATCGTTCCAGGATTATTGTTAAAACTGGATCTTACTTCAAAAATAACACCAAACTTCTTAGCAAATTCAACGGCCCGCGACTGCATTACCTTGGACCCGGAACTCGCCATTTCCAACATCTCCTCGTATGAAATCTCTTGAATTTTACGGGCATTCTTCACGATTCTGGGATCGGCCGTGTAGACTCCGTCCACATCCGTATAGATCTGACATAAATCCGACTTGGTAGCAGCAGCCAAAGCAATGGCGCTCAAATCTGAACCGCCTCGACCTAGCGTTGTAATCCGCCCCTCCTGAGTACGCCCTTGAAATCCTGCTACAATTACCACATTTCCAGATTCGAGTGCTTCGTTAATTTGATCAGGAGTAATATTCGATATCTTAGCTTTTGTATGAACACCATCCGTTACAATCCCTGCCTGGGCTCCGGTAAAAGAAAGTGCAGGCACTCCAAGTTGGTGTAATGCCATCGCCATCAGAGCAATCGTTGTCTGCTCTCCCGTAGACAATAGAACATCAAGCTCGCGATCCGTTGGGCGATCGCAAACTTCGTTTGCCAACTTGAGAAGGGAATCTGTCACACCAGACATAGCCGAAACAACAATAGTCAACTCGTACCCCTCCCGATGCCATTGGGCGATACGCTCCGCAACGGCGCTGATTCGTTCTGCGCTGCCTACTGAGGTCCCTCCATATTTCTGAACGATCCGTGACATAATAAAAAGAACCAGAGTATATAGCGTAGCGCGCAAAGTTCTGCTATAACATTCTCCGTGGATCTTGATGAAAAAGAAATCCAGCTGCAGCGTCTACTAAACACGTACCCTCGCCTGCTTATCGCTTACTCCGGTGGCGTTGATAGCGGTTTTCTTCTGTGGTTTGCCGCTCACCGCACCTTAGTCCAAACCACCGGAATTTTGGCAGATTCTCCCAGTTTAAAGCGGTCCGAATTACGTGAGGCACTTGAATACGCAGCTCGGCACAAACTGAAGGTTAAGACAATTCAAACCGAAGAGATGGAAAACCCAGACTACGCGGCCAATCCCTTGAACCGTTGCTACTACTGCAAGTATACGCTTTTTGATCAGATGAACCAGATCGCTGAAAAAGAGCGTTTTGATGCATTGTGTTATGGAGAAAATGCGGACGATGCTAATCACGATCGCCCCGGAAGGCAGGCGGCTCGCGATCTTACCATCTTAGCACCTCTGCAACAGATCGGCCTTTCTAAACAAGAAATACGCGAGCTAGCCGCAAAGTATCAACTTGAGATTGCGGACAAGGTAGCTCAACCCTGTCTTGCTTCACGGATTCCCCATGGAATCGCCGTAACACCTGAGCGACTACAGCAAGTAGAAAAAGCAGAAGCATATCTCACAGAAAGTGGATTCAAAGTCGTTCGAGTTCGTCATCATGACAGGAAAGCAGTTGTTCAAGTCAGCCCAACTGAAACAGCACGCTTGCTACAACCCGAAACCACAAAATCCGTAAAAGATCATCTCATCAATATCGGATTTGAAACCGTGGAAATTGATCCGATTGGATATCAGGGAGCTGGGCTGAAATAAACCAAAAATGCCTAATCCGGCTTCGGAACCTTCATCGTCTTTGTGGCAACATCCTCACTAGGGGCCATCCCCGGCGCTACTTGGATGATACTCGAAAGAGGAACCCATTCTTCCCCTTGCCCTGCACAAGCTAGAGTGTCAGGAGGCACTTCTCCAGCCATCAAGCCCTGCACTAACTCAGCGCGTGGGAACGGTCCGTGTGCTTCGTTCTCAACTAGGAGATAATAACTTTCGCCGTCAGACATGAGCCATCCTCTATGAATATCATGTTACCCACAGATTTGGCATTGTCTAGTCGATCGAACGAGTTTTATGCGCCGACCGACTTTCTAGCTTCTTCTGCTAACGCGGTGCTTAAATAGCGCTCACCTGTGCTACACCCGATCGTAACGATAAATTTGCCTTTGTTTTCAGGCCGTTTTGCGACTTCAATCGCCGCACAGACATTAGCACCCGTTGAGATACCGACCAAAATTCCTTCTTCTTTACAAATACGACGAGCCATAGCAAATGCGTCATCGTTGCTAATTTTGACCACATCATCCACATTATCCATATTCAGGTTACCTGGAATGAACCCAGCTCCTGTTCCTTGAATCTTGTGAGGTCCGGGCTTGAGTTCCTCACCGGCACGGCTTTGAGAAATGACAGGTGAGTCTGAAGGTTCTACTGCAATTGCTTTGAACTCCGGCTTGCGGGATTTAATCACCTCACCAACACCCGTAATTGTTCCGCCTGTTCCAACAGCTGATACGAGGATATCAACCTCCCCATCCGTATCATTCCAAATTTCTTCGGCAGTCGTATTTCGGTGAACTTCCGGGTTGGCTCCATTCTGGAATTGTTGGGGCATCCAAGCATTTTCTGTTTGCTCAACCAATTCTTCAGCTTTCGCGATGGCTCCCTTCATTCCCTTTTCAGCGGGTGTCAAAACTAACTCAGCTCCAAGAAGAGCAAATAAGGTTCGGCGTTCTAGACTCATGCTTTCCGGCATCGTCAAAATCAGGCGATATCCTTTAGCTGCCGCGACAAAAGCCAGAGCGATCCCGGTATTGCCAGAAGTCGGCTCGATTATCACGGTCTCTTTAGTAAGTGTTCCATCTTTTTCAGCAGATTCGATCATTGCCATGCCAATCCGATCTTTAACGCTCCCAAGAGGGTTAAAAAATTCACACTTGAGAGCTATTGTTGCATCAACCCCATCTGTTACGCGGTTAAGGCGAACCAACGGAGTGCGACCAACAGTTTCGACGATATTATTATAGACTGGCATAAATTAAACCTTGTTGATTTTTCTAATACGAATAGTTGTTAAGGCCGTCATGAAAGCAGTAATTCTTGCAGCTGGCAAGGGAAAGAGAATGCGTCATCTAACGCAAGAAACACCTAAACCGATGTTGGAAATCGGAGGTAAACCTATATTAGAACATTTGATCTGCGGGATGCGTGATTTTGCCGAGATCCGTGATTTTTTCATCGTGACAGGCTACCTGGGAGACCAAATTCGCAGATATTTTGAAAACGGGACCTCTTTTGGCGTTTCGATTGAATACGGTATTCAGGAAGTTCAAAACGGCACTGGGAAGGCTCCGGAAGTCGCTAAAGAGTGGGTCGGCACGAGTTCATTTTTATTGGCGAACGGAGACATGAAAATTGATCCCAACACCTTTCGCAATGTGATTGCTCAATTTAAGGAGGACGGGTTCATCGCCCTAAAAGAGGCTAACGAGTTGGTTCACGGAGGAGCGGTTCTTCTCAACTCTGAAGAATTCCTCGAGAAGATCGTCGAAAAAGCAGAAACAGGCTCAGTCGCAACCTCATGGCTGAACGCGGGATTGTATGGCCTGCCCAATCAAGCCTTTAGCTACATGGAGCAGCTTGAACTTTCGCCCCGAGGTGAATACGAGATTACTGATGCGCTCAATGCGATGGCCCGAGATGGTCTAAAATTGCGCGGAATTCCCCTTAGTGGGATGTGGGCTGATGTTCGGGATCCCGAGACTCTTGCTCAATTGAATCAATCGGGCGAAACGGCAGACTAAACCAAATCGTTGTTCCCTCACCGAGACTACTTTCAGCCCATGCTTTACCTCCATGTGCCTCGATGATTTGATTTACAATCGCCAAGCCCAACCCAGTCCCTCCTCGCTCTCTCGAACGGGCACGATCAACTCGATAAAACCGAGTAAAAATGAGCTGAAGTTTATCGCTTGGGATTCCAACTCCCTGATCCTTAACGTAAAAATGAAGTTCCTTAGATCGTTCTTCTAGCTTAAGCCCCAAATCAATCGGACTGTCGGTTTCGGCATGCCGAAGTGCATTGTCGACCAGGTTATGAAACACCTGTTCCATTCGAAACTCATCCATAGTTACGACTTCAATATCATCCGGAACGTGGCACCGAATTTCCCCACCACCTTTTCCGATGAGCTGTTCGGCATCCTGTCGCAACCGATCAAAAAATGCATGAATCCGAATAGGTTCAAGCTTTGGCTTAATACTTCCATCTTCGATTTGAGAAAGGACCAACAAATCTTCGATGAGATGATTCAGCCGATTTGAATGCCGCGTCAGAACACCGAGCATACGTTGTGTCTGAGGTTTTCCTTTGGCTTCCAGATCTGTTAGTGCTTCAAGATATCCCTTAAAGACGGCCAATGGAGTTCGCAACTCGTGGGAAACATTAGCGATCAGTTGTCTTTCTAAGGCTTCCATCCGCTTAAGCTCTGTATGATCCCCAACAATTAACAGAACTCCAAACGCTTTTCCCTGACTATCTCTCAATGGAGAGCAGGTTAATTTGTAGAATCGCGTATTTAGCTGATCTCCCGAAATAATTTGAAATGAGATTTCCTCCGAAGTTAGCTCCTGCTCTTCAAGAACATGAGAAACAAGCTGATTGACCTCATAAACTCGGATTAAATCAATCAGCCGTTTTCCATCTTCTTTGCCTTCCAAGCCGAAAAGCTTAAAGAACGATGGATTGGCCATTCTTACAATCCCATTTTCTCCGATGACCGCTGCCCCTTCTTCCAGTCCACGAAGCAAACCTTTCATCTCGGTTTCACTTCGCTCTTGGAATGCCTTGAGTTTTGTCGCATGAGAAGATGATCGGGAAAGCGACTTAGCAATGCTGCGAATCGAGCCAATCCCATCAATCTCCCACCTTTGAACGCCTCCATGCTCAACTTCACGCTTTGCAAGGCGAGAAAGCTCTTTTAATGGAAAATAGACACGGAATAAATACCAAAGGAATCCACCACTGGAGACAATGCAGAGAATCGCCAATATCCAGATGTCCTTCATATAGGGAACAGAAGTAAATGTGGCAGGCTCAGACGTAAAGTAGTTTTTATCTTAGCAGGATACCTAAAGAGGACTCTAGATATCTTGCTCAGACATTCGGTAGCCAACCCCGCGGATCGTTTCTACATAGTCAGCAAGCACACCTAACTTTTCTCGCAAGCGGCGAACATGCGTATCCACAGTTCGTGTATCAATCACACTTTCGTAGCCCCAAACATCATTTAATAGCCGGTCTCGACTTTGAACTCGACCTTTGCGCTCCATCAGCACCGACAGCAAACGAAATTCCGTAGCCGTCAAATTGATCGTATCACCTTTAACCGAAACTTCATGGCGTGCGAGATCAACAGACAGCTCACCTATTTTCATTCGCTCCTGTTTGCTTTCTGTCTGATTGGTTCTACGCAAAATCGATTTGACCCGTAAGACGAGCTCTCTAGGGCTAAATGGTTTTGTCACATAATCATCTGCGCCCAATTCCAGACCAACGATTCGATCCACTTCATCCGATTTTGCTGTTAAAAATAACACAGGGATCGATGCCGTTGACGGATCTTTACGCAGCGCTTTACAGACCTCCAACCCAGAAAGTTTTGGGAGCATAATGTCTAAAATAGCCATATCTGGATGGTCTTCGCGAATCTTACGCAATCCGGCTTCTCCATCTTCAGCTGTGACCACTCTGAAACCAGCACCCTTGAGACTCATCTGTAGCAAATCAATCACGTCCGGCTCGTCTTCAACGATAATTATTTTCGATGGCATGCGGTATAATAGCTAATGAGCTAGAGAGAGCTTATCAAGGTTTTGATTTGTAACATTCTAATGACATTCACTGCCACAACCAATTAAATACTAGCCAGCGTATGGGTAAAAGACTACTTAATCGAAATCCGATGATCAACAAAAGAGAGCGGGAGCACGTTAAGGAGGATGGGTGATGGGGCCCAAAGTTACGCACTCCCGCTCTGGATAGGCTACTCATATTATTGGACAGGGTTTATCCAGAAATGTTCAAAATAAATGTTTGAATTACAACTTTTTAAGTCATGACGTCTCGCATCCAAGAAAGATACCCTGATTCGACGTAATCGGTATGGATTGTCAAAATTTCGGGGCAATCATACGGATGGAGGGCCTTGAGGCGACGCTCTACACCAGATCGATGATCGTCAAACGTCTTAATCACCACCAAGTGTTCTTCTGCCGACTCTCGTTTTCCTTCCCAGGTGTAATAGGCGGTCATCGGAGGCAAAATCCAAACACAAGCAGCGAGTTTCAGATTAAGAAGCTCCTCCGCAAGTTTTTCACCCCAATGACGCTCTGGAACCGTGGTCTGAACGAGAACAGCTTTCATTTCTTGACAAAAAATCTTCGCTGCTTTTCAGAAATAGACATGTTAGCTTTTTCCATGACTTCTAAAAGGTCCTCCCAGACTTTTCTTTTTGCTTCGATCGTCGGATTTCTCAAAAGATACGCTGGATGAAATGTAGGCATCAGAGGAATGCCCGCAAATTCATGCCATTTTCCACGGATCCGGGTAATGCCAACTTTCGGAATATCGAGCAAACCTTCGAGCGCTGTTGCTCCTAGTCCAACGATAACGTGCGGCCTAATAATTTCGACCTGGCGAACAATATAAGGACGACTTGCCGTCAATTCTGCAGGCGTTGGCTTACGATTCCCATAACTACCCTCAGGCATATCAGGGCGATATTTAACTACGTTAGCAATGTAAACCAGGGAACGTTGAAGACCCATCGCCTCGATCATTTTAGTTAAGAGTTGTCCAGCTTTACCAACGAATGGTTCTCCCGCCTCATCCTCATCGGCTCCCGGAGCCTCACCCACAAACATAATCGATGCATTTATGTCTCCTACGCCAAAGACCATATTCTTTGCTCGTTCGAACATGATCGGAAATTCCCGATTTTCAAGAATCTCACTTGATAGTTCATCAAGAGCCTTCTGTTTATCACCCGAAGACAGAGTAGGTTGACGACTCTCTAAAACCTCTGTTTCTTTTGTGAGAACTTCAGCAGGCTTCTGGATCGCCTCTTGACGAAAACTGTCGGAGTTAGGTCGTTTGTGGTTTATCGATCGATCCTTTAACGTGTTTAACTGGGTAACTGCGTTTTTACTCAGCTTGATATCCTTTTCGCCCAGGTTCTTGCAAATCTGCAGATACTGCGCCGCGGCTTGTTGGAGTAAGTCTATTTGGAAAGCCATTGTTTAAATCGTCCAAAATCTTCTGGCAGCTCAGCTTCAAATGCAAGCGATTCTCCACTCCGAGGATGGAAAAAACTCAGTTTCCAGGCATGTAAAAGATGCCTTTCAACTCCTGCCGCTTTGATTCGCTTTCCCCCATAGACCTGATCTCCCACCAAAGGAAAACCTGCATGACTTGCATGGACTCGAATCTGGTGTGTTCTCCCGGTGAAAAGACGGCATTCCATCAGACTATATCCGGGCCAAGTTTCTAAGCACTCATAGTCTGTTCGACTGTCTCTTCCTCCACTTTTTCGCACACTCTGTTTATGCCGATGCACAGGATGTCGCCCCAAGGGAGCTCGCCATGAACCAACCTCATCCTTCATTTCGCCATGAACGAAGGCGCGATAAATCTTTGTCACATTTCGGTCTTGGAAGGATTTAGCTAAGCGCTGGTGAGCGAAATCATTTTTAGCCACGGCCAGAACCCCGCTGGTCTCTTTGTCTAAGCGATGCACGATGCCAGGGCGCTCGACCCCTCCAATTCCTGATAGCTGGCCCCGGCAGTGATGCAATAGACCAGAGACCAATGTTCCTTGGCGGCACCCTGCTCCTGGATGAACAATCGTTCCAGCAGCCTTATTCAAAATAATGATATCGTCGTCCTCGAAAAGAACTTCCAGATCCATAGGTTCCGGAAAAATCTCGTCGGGCTCTGGAGGCGGAGGATTCAAGACAACCGTAACACCTGTTCCTAGCTTGCTTCGAGGTTGAATCGGACTGCCGTTTACGGTAACGACTCCGGCTTCGATCCACTTCTGAATCTGAGAACGGCTGGTATCGAGGTGGTCCGCAAGAACCTTATCAATTCGACTCCCTATATCCTCCTCTCTGACAACATATTCGAACATTTTTTACGATACTTTTTCTATTGCGACAAAAAGTTATAATTACTAGTCTTAGCATCGCTTTGAGTGAGTTTAATTCCAACAACATTCTCAACTGCCCCGCCTGCGGCGAGCCAATTGACGTTACGAATGTCGACGTAGGTTCCATCATCACGTGCCCCCATTGCGGACACGAGTTCATGAGTTGGCGTGATTTCTCCAATTACCGATTAACCAAAAAGGTTGGGGAAGGGGGAATGGGCTCGGTTTATGAGAGCACGGATCTCAATCTCAACCGGACCGTTGCGATCAAGGTTTTGAAACCTGAGCTCTCTGAAGACAAAAAATTTATCAAAAACTTTCTCCATGAAGTGGAAGTAACCGCACAATTAACCCACCCGAATATTGTTCAGGTTTACGCATTTGGTCAACATGAGGGCCTCTATTACCTCGTCATGGAGTTTATTAGTAGCGAAACCTTGGATGACAAAATCATCGACAATGAACGGCTTCAAGAATTGGAGGCTCTGGATGCGGCGATTGGAGTCAGCAACGGTCTCAGTTTTGCACTCCAACGTGGGGGCCTAGTTCACCGAGATATCAAACCGGGTAATATTCTTTTTGGCTCTAACAATACACCCAAGGTTGTGGACTTCGGGCTTGCAGTGACGCCAGAGACCGCCGACTCGGGTGATGGAGAAATATGGGGCACTCCTTATTATGTTTCCCCAGAACGCCTAGAACAAATCCCTGAAGACTTTAGGAGCGATATGTATTCGCTTGGGGTGTCTTTATACCATGCCCTAGCCGGACGCCCCCCATTTGATGCAAACACCGCCGAACTGGTAGCCGCTAAGCATTTAAGTGAAAAACCACTGCCTCTGAAAACGTTGGCTCCTACCGTCTCTGATCACACGACCTATGCCATTATGAAAGCAATGTCGCGTCATCCGGATGATCGGTTCACTTCATACGAAGAATTTATCGAGCAGCTTGAAGATGCTAAACGCCGAATCCAAGGTGTCGAAGCGCAAGAAAATGAGCCCGTCTCCTATACGGTTGTAGATGCGGATGTAGGTGACAAGAAGGTTATCGCAGGAATCGGAATCTTAGCGGGTTTGATTCTTTTTAGTATTGGTACCTACCTCGTATTTGCCCTGGCATAAAAAAACGCCGTTGTTTCAAACGGCGTTTTTTAGATTAAAATTAATTCTTACTTAATCAGCCTGTATAAAAGTTGTTCCTGTAGGAATCACTCCAGAATCTTGAATTGGAGTAGCGACCCGTCCACTACGAGCTTTAATGAATTCTGCTGAGTTACCTACATAATAGACAACAATCCCTTTATCCCTCCAAACATGCCCCGTAGCCGAAGTGAGATCAATTGTTGAACCACTTGAGCCTTCTAAGGCACCACCAGAACTGACTGCGTTTTTAGACACGAAAAGCGGAATACTAGCAGAATCTGTTGTAGTAAGACCTCCCAG
>JBCCKK010000074.1:0-12265 GCA_039027395.1 Verrucomicrobiota bacterium
AATGTGGGGGACCAAAGCTACGCCAAAGCATGCCAGCGCCCAGAGCACCATCTGCCGTTCTAATTGAGGCAGACCAAAAGCGCCTAGAAAATCGGCAGTGAACCTAATTTTCGGAATCCGTAGTTTCATGAGTTTCTGGGTTTTGGAATGAGGCCATGGCGTGGAGAGATGCATCGTAATGGCCCTTACCCCTGGCTGGACCAAGCTGTGCCCCGGGAAGCGCTAAAACATATTCAACGTTTTCGCGATAGGCTTGCCCAATCCACTGCGTTAACTGGGAGAGTTTCCGTTCGGTATCCCATCCGGGCATTTGAGTGAAGTCAAAACGAACACACCCTGTGCCTCCTCCCCGATAATCCTTGATGAGCAACCCCTTCCCTCGAGAATAGGCTTTCCAGTCGATGTGCCTCTGCGATTCTCCCTTATTGTAGGACCGATGACCCGCAAAGTGGTCACCCGAATGGCTTGAAAACTCATCTTGGTGAGACTCATCCACTTCAAGCTCCTCTGGCCAAGGTTGGTCGCCGTCGGGTCTAGGAAACACCCAAACTTTAAGATCCACGGGAAATTCTCGGGTAAACTGCCAAAATCCCAGGGGGTAAACCGAAGTGATTTTAAACGTTTTGATTGTATAAACACCTCGTTTATTAGCGGGACAGGCTACGAGATGGCTGGATTCCTGATTGGGAAGAATTTCTTGAATGAGCTCGTACGGTTCGAGTAACGGAAACCCTTCTACTTCAACTCGAATAGATTCCGATAGATGAGAGCCCGTGTGGGACACAATGAGAGGGAACCGTAACTCACTTCCGGCAAAGGTGTGGGCTTCATTACTGGCATGTAAGTTCAACGATCGAACATTCCTCCATCCCATGACAGCAGAGGTAAGCACCGAACTACTCAGAAGAAAGAGAACGAAGTAAGCTCCATTGTTAGAATAATTGATAGATGCCCAAAGCATGAAAAATGCGAGGACACCTAGAATTTTGAACTGGGGGGTAATCGAAACTCTGGTGCCAAAGAAGCGCATAACAACTAGCGAATCGGCACCTTAACGAGAAGCTCCTCAACCATTCCTCCACCAACGCTGGCGTCGCCACCCGTCGCAGCACTGAGACGATGCCCTAAAACATGTGGCGCTACTTTTTGAACATCTTCAGGGATTACCATAGGACGCCCTTCGATATAAGCCCAAGACTGCGCAGCACGCGTTAGCGCGATTCCGGCTCGTGGGGAGAGTCCCGTATTCCCAGAGTTCAATTCCCGAGTCTTAGTAATGAGGTCCAAAATATAATCCAGGATCGGATCTGCCGTTTCGATGGTAGTGACATGCTTTTGAATTGCTTTCAGCTGATCGATCGATAATTCCACTCCTGCATCCTGAATCAAATCTCGCCGGTTCGGCCCTTGCAATAACTCGCGCTCTGCATCGCGATCTGGGAATCCAATGGAAAGTTTCATCAAAAACCGGTCCAGCTGAGACTCGGGTAGTGGAAAGGTTCCCCGCTGATAGCCAGGGTTTTGAGTCGCTAAAACAAAGAATGGTTCAGGTAAGCTGTAGCATTTTCCATCGACGGTTACCTGACCTTCCTCCATTGCTTCCAACAACGCACTCTGGGTTTTCGGACTCGCTCGGTTCACCTCATCCGCCATGACGACCTGCGTAAACAATGGACCTGAATGAAATGCAAACTCTTGCTTTTGCGTATCGAAAATCGAAGTCCCTACAATGTCTCCGGGAAGAAGATCACTGGTGAACTGGATACGAGTCATTTCCAGACCCAGACATTTGGCTAAAGCGGTAGCCAACGTTGTCTTTCCAACACCGGGAACATCCTCAATCAAAACATGCCCACGTGCGAGGAGTGCACATACTGAGAGCCTGATGACATCCGACTTTCCAACGATAATGGCTCCCAATTGATCGACGGCCCGCTTTAGTGAATCATCCATGCCTAATGCTTAGCTTGGATTTCGATTCGCGAAAGTCGAAATCTCGTATTTGTTGAGCAACCACTTGAACCTAAGCTTCGAATCCAATCGGAATAGAGCGTTCTCCTGATTGACCGATCTTAAAGCTCCCGATAAACATCGTGCGTTGCAATCAACCCGTTGCTCAACACAACTCAAATTCGAAAAAGAAAGGACAGATATGAGCATGCTCAAAGAATTCAAAGACTTCGCTATGCGAGGAAATGTCATCGATATGGCAGTAGGGATCATCATCGGTGGTACCTTCGGTAAAATCGTCAGTTCATTCGTTAAGGACATTGTGATGCCACCCGTTGGTATGTTAATGGGAAATGTCGATTTTTCCCACCTGGCATTAGTTCTTCAAGAAAAGACTGCTGAAGCCGAAGCCGTTACCATCAAGTATGGGGCATTTATCAGTCAAATTCTTGACTTCCTTATTGTTGCTTTTGCGATCTTCATTGTAATCAAACAAATGAATCGCTTCAAAAAGAAAGAGGAAGCACCTAAAGCCCCTCCTAAACCTACTAAAGAAGAGGAATTGCTTACCGAAATTCGCGATCTCCTCAAAGAAGGCAAATAACTACGGTTTTGTTCTGGGGCGCTAGTCGATCAGTCTAGCGCCCTAATAAACCACAAATGTCTGGGAGTTTAGAGTCGGATCTATCGTGATCTTCGACAGAGTATTGGTCACCGCTCCATGTTTCTTCTTCAGCGAAACAACATGGATCGGTTAGGTTCTAGAGGATAATTCCTTTTTCACGTTGATTTAGCTAACAAGCTCCATCTTCACCCCAAAAGTCCGAAAACAGATCTCGATCCGATCGAGCAGGAACTCGGTGGTTATTTTCGAATTAACCAACTATGTGATACCGAATCAGCATCGCGAAGATGGATATCTGATTCCGCTTACTCGATATATTAACCCTCTTCGCGAACAAGCAGTAATAGGACGCCTCCTCAAACAGGTACATGCCGAGACACTTTTTATTGAACCGGTCGAACTCACTAGAGAGCGCAATGCTTCTACACTTGGGCCCCTTTCGCCACTTCGATTTATCCGCAACAATTAAGATCATCTAAAAAAATCCACTGTTTCTCAAACGTTGCAATTTTTAGGTTTGCATTATTTCCAGTGATTTTGTTAAGACCTTAGATATGGCAGCCAAATTTATTCTCAAAAAGTCAAAGAACGGGAAATTTCACTTCAACCTCCAAGCCGGTAACGGCCAAGTCATTCTGCAAAGCCAGATGTATAAAGATAAGGCTGGAGCCAAGAACGGAATCAAATCAGCGCAAACGAATTGCAAAGATGAAAAGTGTTTCGAGCGTCTTGAATCTTCGAAGAAGCAACCTTACTTCGTTCTGAAATCCAAAAACAAACAAGTTGTTGGCCAAAGCCAAATGTACAAATCCACATCGTCGATGAATAAAGGAATCAAGTCCGTTCAGCGTTGTGCCGGTGGAGCCGCGATCGACGATCAGACCTCTTAAGTTTTGTCCCCTATCCAAAAGAACCTTTGGGATCCACAGAATATGATCTCAAAGGCTCTTTTGTGTTCAGGAACAAACTTGATTTCAACGTGCGCTAATTTTTGTGAGTCCCGTTATTCTGTCCCAGAATCCAATCTTTCGTCAGATGAATTCCCTCCTTCAGGGAGAAACGAGGCTCGAAATCTAACAAATCGTGAGCCTTAGACATACTGAAGCTTTGATGGATCCCCATCAAATGAACAGCCTGCCTGGAAAGTAGGGCGGAGGAATTCAATCCAGTCGCCGACCTGAGCCAGCGATATCCCAACTCCATTCCCGCACCTAAGCAAAACGCCACTGAATAGGGCACGTTCCATCGAATTCGGGGATAGTCCAATTGATTTGCGAGTTCATCCAGGAATTCTTTCCACGTCGTCCGAGTCCCATCACACACGTTGAAGGCCTGATTAATCGCACCCTCTTTAGTGATACCTTTCCAAATCAAGTCTACCAGATCGTCAATATAACAAAGCCCGGCAACAGCTTTCCCTTGGTTGATCAAAAACATCTGTTGATCTCTAATTGCCTTAGCGATTTCTTGAACAAGCGTAAAACTTCGTCGACCATAAACGGTGGCTGGCCGAAAGATCACATAGGGAATGTCTGCCGCAGAGAGATCATTCTGAACCACGTTCTCTGCTTCTTGTTTGCTGAAGCTGTACCAATTTCTAAACCTTGGCACAGGGCGTGTTGACTCGGTCACCTCGAAGTCGCCAGGATACCCATAGACATCCGTGCTACTTATATGAATGAACTTCTTGATACTTTGACGAGTGCACGCTTGAACTAGGTTACGGGTGCCTTGGACGTTATGTTCACAAATCTCCCGGGGTGTTCCCCAATCACTCACCATGGCTGCTGAGTGGATCACCAGATCGATATTGTCTACCGCCGTTTCTAGGGTTTCGGGCGACGTGATATCGCCAATCACTAATGCAACCGGCAACGATTTGAGATGATCGACCCGACTCGTTTTCCGAACTAGGCATACGACATCGCAATTCTGAGAAACCAACTTCTCGATGATATGGCTACCAATAAAACCGGTAGCACCCGTGACAAGACATCGCATCCGCGGCTCCCCTCAACTCCCTTGGAACGACGTTTTGCCAACCACGCGTTTGATAATTTGAAACAACGTATTCCATTGTTCCGATCCGGCATTAGAACAGTCGTCAAGCACCTCATCCAGCGCCGATACAAACTGATTCACCTGCTCGGATGAGATTGTGATTGGAGGAAGTAGTTTAATCACATCATTCTTACTGGAGACCATGGTCAAAATATGGTGATCCCTGAACAATGGAATGACCACCAGTTGAGGAAAGAGTCCCGGACTCGCCAAATGAATTGCTTTCCAATGGACTTTTTGTTTTAGCGATCTTGGCTCCCCGAACTCGAAGGCAGTCATCAGACCCAGGCCCCGAGTGTCCTTTAAGATCTCGTGCTTAGAAACAAGATTTCGCAATCCAGCACGAAGTTGTTCCCCCCGCTCGAACGCATTTTCGACAAGACCATGGTCCTTGATCGCTCGCAAGGTGGCCAGTCCTGCAATCATCGCCATACTATTTCGTCCAAACGTCGATTCATGCACATAACATCGGTCCAAAGTATTGGTCACTTTGTCATAAATTTCACGACGGGTGATCATTGCTCCAAGCGGAATGTAACCTCCGCTCAAGCTTTTGGACATCAGCACAAAATCCGGTTCCAGTCCCCAGTAGTCCAAAGCAAACCACTTTCCCGTTCTCCCCAGGCAGGTTTGGATCTCATCCAAAACAAACAGCGTCCCGTACCTGCGACACAACCGTTCGGCCTCCAGAAGGTAATCATCAGTCGGAACATTCACCCCTAGACCTTGAATCGGTTCCACAATAAACGCTGCCACATCTCCCTGCTTTAATTCATCTTCCAAACGATCCAAATCCCCATGGGGCACCTGAACGCAGCCGGGCAGCAGCGGTTCAAAGCGTTCCTGGAACATTCGTTCCCCGCAAATAGAAAGCGGTCCCCAATGAACACCATGATATCCCCCTTGACAGGAAACAAAACGCGGTCGTTGGGTAGCAATACGAGAAAACTTCATCGCTGCATCGACTGCCTCGGCCCCCGAACTCGTAAAATAAACGGAATTCAGTGGTTTGGGAAGTAACGAGCACAACTCCTCCCCCAGCATCCCCGACAAAGCGTGAAATTGAATTTGAACACCTCCTGGGATTTGCGCCTCTAATGCTGCGGCCAATGCACCTTGAATATCTGGATGATTATGCCCCAGCGTTGCAAACCCCTCACCTCCATGCATATCCAGATACACATTACCATTGGTGCCATGCAGGCAACACCCCTCAGCCCGTTCGTACGTCACGTCGAAGCCGAGGAGCGAAAGCACTTCCACCAATGAAGGATTTAAATAGTCATTTGCTAGTGAGTAGGTTTCCGAGGAACGAGTCCGCGCTTCGTCTAAAATAGGATGCGTCTCCAAAATAGTCTGATTCATAGGATATATGCCGCCACCAATCCCCAGAGGCAGTACAGATAGGAGCCTCAAGAGATCAACTTATTTCAATTAGATCCATCCAAGAGATTTATCCGGCGACCCGAAAGGGAATTCTTTGCCAAATTCAAAGATCACCGCACAGGACCCTTCCATTGCGAATGGATCAACATAGATCATGTGATCCAGCCGCTACACTCGAGGGCGACTTTCGATAAAAGTCCGAATATCCAACGAATATTGGAAATACCGTCATGTCGGAATATCTGGGATCTTAAGCTAAGAGGGTCGAGTCTAACGGGCAAATCGATCGCTTTCCGTTTGACTGCACCCGCAAAAAGCGACACCTTCGCTAATATACGTTCGACATAAGATATGATTGAGGGCTGGCAAAACGATGATTACTACATCCTGTTCGATGATCAGCACGAATCCATCGAGATGACAGACCGGTATTCATTTAGCGATTATCTCCCAGGACACATAGTTACTGGACTTATTGGTTGGGATGATTTTATTACCCGGTCTGACAACTCCTATTTCCGAGTTCCGACCATTCCGCTAGTTCCAGAATATCTAGAGAGTTACGAATTTAAAATAGATTTAGCGAATTTCGAGGATGATCCGAAAGTTAGAGGAAAAATTAAGTGGTATGTTAAACCACTGATATTTGGCGGAGACCCTGAGGAGGACGAGAATACAACATGGATTGATTTAGATTCCCATGTAGATGCCGTTAAATACTGGAATAATATGTATAAAGACTTAAAGTCGAACAAGTCAGTTTAGCCAATTCGCGGACTGCGTCCGCTCTTGGCTAACTTCCGACGTTCGATATAAGAAATGAATAAGGTAGAACATCCTGAATTTGATTTTCCTATGACTAGGTGGGAGAAGTTCTCTCTCTCCGAGCCTTATTTTCAGTTTAAGCACTATTTAGGTTTACTAGTCTTTTTTGTGATAGGCCTGCCTTTTGTAATTATCTTATTTATTCTCTCACTATTTTCACGTTCCACACCCAGCACAGGTGGCGGTGGTTCACAGACCTCAGGCAAGACATCTCCTCTGAACCCTACTCCTCTTCTTACAGACTCTTATCAGGAACCACTCCCGAAAAGGGCATCGAACAAAGCTGTAGAGGCAATTCTCTCGCTCCGCTCGTTCTTGCCTCACCGCTAACGTTGGCTAGATACAAATGCACTCGAAAAAGAACACTCCTAAGAAAGAGCCACTCTGTTCCATTTTTTCGATTCTTACCTCTGCCCTTACTCTTCTAGTAGCCTACGGCGCTTTCCACTCAGATCACGGAACAGGTCCATCAGTTGGATTGGAAGCTTTTGAAGCCGAAAACATCGATGCTTACGTGCCTGATTCCAAGTTCCGCCAACGTGACCCGCGTTTTGCCGGGGCCGGGAGCCATCGCCGCCCCACCGACAAATGCAAACTCCAATACCGCAAAAAGAAAAAGATAAGTTCACCCCCGAGGACTTCACCTATAACCAAGTCACCGACAAGCTCATCTGTCCAGCCGGTAAACGACTCTATTCCACGGGCAAGGCTTACCGCAATCCCGAGGGCTATACCGTGGACTCCTTCCGGGCTTCCAAGGCCGATTGCCAGAACTGCTCACTCAAAAAACAATGCCTCAAAAACCCAGAGCAAACCTCACCACGACAGGTCCGGCTCTTTAACGGCAAACCTACCGATACCCTAACCGCCAAGATGAAAGAAAAAATCGATACACCACAAGGAAGGAAAATCTATTCCCAACGACTCGGAATCGTCGAACCCGTCTTCGGCAACCTAGCCGCTCAAAAAGGCCTCAATCGTTCCACCCTCCGAGGCACCCACAAGGTCAACATCCAGTGGAAGCTCTTCACCATGATCGCTAACCTTGAGAAAATCGCCAAATACGGCTCCGGTTTAAACTAAAGCAGAAATTTAAAATCACTGCTCTGCTCCCAGCACTCAGCTCACCCTCAAAATAATCTCCACATCACCAAAAGCACTGATACCCTTCTGCTCATAGAGACTTTTTCAACAGTCTCGTTCGGCATAAGAAGTGAACCTAATCGATCACATACGTTTTAACGGCACCTTGTATTCCTGTTCATTATTCGAAGGTTCCAGCGAGAAAGCATCAAACCTTAGCGTTTATATTGAAGGTCCCATTGAAAATGAGATCGCAAGAAAAGGTATGTGGAGAGGGTTTATTGAAGACGTTCTTCCATTAACTGACGATACATTCCATCTTCATTTAGATGACGGACGGGTCGGCAAAGTTAAGATCCAAGACAGTCACAACAATAAGACACTGTTTTTGGGTCTCGGATTACTAGAAAAGCCAATACCTCTTGAAGAGGAAGAAGAAGAAATTTTAAGAATATTAGAGGAAATAAGAACGAATCAAGACCGAACATTGCAGTAGACCCAGCTCCGTCACTCACGCTTAGCGTTCGGTCTAAGAATATGATTCTTAATATTATAACAGGTGTATTTGAGTTGCCTGACTGGTTCAAAGCGGCATTCTCTGGGCGGCGTTTCCTCTTTCCCCCATCGTATAGACGGACTACGAAAATCCGCTGGCAACATGAATCCGCTCCTTATATTATTTGGGATGTTATTTGCGGCATAGCCGGAATTCTCTTTTCCCTTTTGGTAGCTTTCTTTATCGGGTTCTTGATCTTCTCGATGATTTTATGAAAAATTCACCAAACAAACACGTTTATCCAATTCATTCGCCTGCATACGCGGGATCGTTCTTGGATAACGCTTAACGTTCGATATGAGAATGACAAAAGAGGAGTTCAGCTTAGCACTCGAAGAATATTCAGCCGAGACTGCCCGCTTTAGCGGCAGGTTCATGATTCTAGCTAGTGCAGGCCTTCCTTTCGTTTTCGCAGCTAACTATTACATAGAAAGTAGCAACCACGACTCTGAGTCTAGTCATTTCCTTGTCATTGTTTGCGTGTCATTTATTATCACCGGGTTATTGCTTGCTTTTGCCTTAGACAAAAAGGTGGCGAAGCTCGGTTTACGATGTCCATAGTGTAAAAAATTCTTGGCATCGGGAATTTCGTCACATGTTTTACAGACTTCTAGATGTCCTACATGTAACTAAAGAGTATTAGAAGATTAAAGCATCGAACACGATACAACGATAAAAAGCCAACTACGGGAAGCCTACGGCTTCCCTCAAGTGCTCACACCTCCACGTTATGCCGATATAATATGCTTATCCGTAAACCATTCCTAGAAAAGATAAAGAAGGGTGAAATCCATCTGGCTTTTCGACGCTGGCAGAAAGTTGGTGTGAAAGCCGGTGGAACACTGAAGACATCGGTCGGTGTCATTAGGATAGATTCCATTTCCCCAGTCATTGAGTCCAAGATATCTGAAAAAGAAGCCAAGCGGGCGGGCTTCTCCGATCTAAAGTCACTGATGGCGGATCTTCGTGATAACGGCGGAGATTTGTACCGAATTGAGGTATCGTTTGGAGGAGAAGATCCTCGGATATCCCTACGAGAAGATATCAAGCTAGATCGCGCAAGCTACGCAGAACTCTACCAAAAACTCAGACGAATGGATTCCCGTTCCAGTTGCGGCGATTGGACGATTCAGACGCTTGGTTTGATTGCCGAAAACCCGATGTTACCTGCAATCGAGCTTTCGAAAAAAAGTGGCCATCAAAAAGAATGGCTAAAGCTTAATATTCGGAAGCTAAAAAATTTGGGACTTACGATCAGCCATAATCCCGGCTATACCCTATCGCCAAGAGGAAAGAAGTTTCTGCAGATGAGCAAAAAATATGTATCCCCAAACAATCCATGAGGTTTTGTTTCTGCACGTTTCTGAAATAACAATTCAACGTTAGGTAGAAAGTTTTGGTTTTACGATGAGGAGAGTTTTATTAGCCGGATCTACAGGCTACTTAGGAAAATATATTGCACAGGAACTTCACAAGAGGGCCATTTTTTTCAAGGTCGTCGTTAGAAGCCTTAGTAGACTAAAGGAAGCCGGCATTGAATCCAACGAGGAGCTCGAAGCGGAGCTCACCGATCCAAATGCGGTCATCTACTGCTGTCGTGACATGGATGTTGTTATTTCAACGGTTGGCATCACCAAACAAAAAGACGGGCTCAGCTACATGGATGTCGACTATCAAGCCAATATGAACCTCCTAAATGAGGCGTTGAAAAGCGGAGTCAAAAAATTTATCTACGTTTCCGTCCTTAACGGTAAGACGCTCCGGCATTTGAAGATGTGTAACGCTAAGGAGAGGTTTGTTGAACAACTAAAAAAGTCCGGCATCGATTACTGTATCATTCGTCCCAATGGATATTTCTCTGACATGTCAGAATTCCTTAATATGGCACAAAAAGGCCGCGTGTATCTTTTCGGAGATGGAGAGCAGAAAATAAATCCAATCCATGGCGAAGACCTGGCTCAAGCTTGCATTGATGCCATCGAAGAATCAGCCAAGGAGGTCGAAATAGGAGGCCCTCAAACACTGACTCACAATGAACTCGCATCGATAGCGTTTGATGTTTCAGGCAATCAACCGAGAATCGCCTACATTCCCCATTGGCTAAGGCTAGTAGCGTTGAAACTAATCCGATGGTTTACAAAAAGTGCATTCTCTGGCCCTGTTGAATTTTTCATGACAGTTATGGCAATGGACATGCTGGCTCCTGAATATGGAAAGCGCACCTTGAAAGAGTATTTTGCCAGCTTGGGGGATGCTAACGGATAACAAACACGCCATCGAGTCCCCCTCCTAAAAAAAGCTTATCGAGTCCCAATCGGTAAGCTAAGAATCTAGTTTAGCAAGTTTATGAATATCCCGCCACAGTACCTCCCAGAACCCAATGGAGTCACCCAATGGATCCTTGGTGTCCCTATGGTTTCCAATGTCATACTCCCTATCGTTGTGGCTATTGGAATCTACAAAGATGTACAAAAATGGGTTTACTTGAGTGCACGATTTCTGAATTCATATCACCTTTTCGGGTCTACTGGGTTTCTTACCACGGTTGGTATCCAGCACTGATAACTTTTGAACTTTAATCTGTAACTCGATTACGTGAAACCAACTCCCGTCATTGCCCTCTGTGGCTTTTTAGGATCAGGAAAAACCACATTACTCCGACGCTGGCGGCGTGACGAGCAGCTTCGAAATGCCGCGGTGATTGTTCACGATCTCAGTGACTTCGGTCTAGATGCCGAGTTACTTTCAGGAGAACAATCAACACCTAAAAAAGGCCACCTTTCTGGCCGAGTTGCTGCCTTGCATGGCAGACACGCAAGGGAACAACTTCACACCTCCGTTGGCAATGCTTTTGAGGAGATCTCCGAACTTAATCCCGCAGCGCCCCTCGTTCTGTGTGAAAGTACGGGTGCGGCCCGCCCTTGGCCCCTCATTCAAGCGCTCACTCAGGATGAACGCTTCTTTTTAAGGCACTTCATAGTTACGGTCGACGCTTTAAGTCTTCACCGCGATTTTGAAGATGGTCGTGTGCTCGCAGATGAGTCCTTCGATCTACAAGACGTGGCGCTTCAAGGGGCCGCAGAAGTGCTCGCCGAGCAAATTGTTTTCGCGAGCGTCATTATCTTGACCAAGATCGACACCGTTCCCGACTCGGTCATCGAAACCCAGACTCAGATCCTACAAATGCTCCAGCCCCGAGCTGCCATTGGGCTTTCAGCGCAAGCTGGATTGCTTCTACCACAGCTGGAAGAAACGCCAGCTCCTAAACTCTCGATTCTAAGCGACTGGGCCGAACAGATGGATCTCACCCACGACTCATCGACCGCTAACAACATCGAAGCCTTAATCTTCCGGGATCCTCGACCATTCCACCCGGAGCGATTACATGAATCGTGCCGCAGCCGATTGAACACGGGAGTCTATCGAACCAAAGGATTCCTCTGGCTCGCTTCACGCCCCGCCCATGTCCTTCTTTGGCAACAATCAGGTAGTCAGATTGCCCTCGAAATCACAGGTTATTGGTGCGCAGAAATCGCTCGCAATCAGGACAAAAGCCTCTTGCCTGAAGAACTCGACCATTTGAAAGTCAAACTGGCAAGCCAACACCCGATCTTCGGTGACCGTCATAACGAGCTTACTCTTATTGGCCTCAAACCGGCTTGTGAATCGTTTAGAGCTGCTTTGGAAGATGCCCTATGCACCGACGAAGAGATCGCAGCCTGGAAAAAAGGAGAAACCTTCAACGACCCTTGGCCGAAATCGATTCGGCGGATTGAGTG
>JBCCKK010000075.1:0-12255 GCA_039027395.1 Verrucomicrobiota bacterium
ATCGCAAACAGAATAAGCGAACCGATGTTGCAATTGTTCGCATTGAGCAACTTTATCCGTTTCATACTGAAAAGTTCCAAAATGTTTTGAGCCAGTATGGTAAACTACAACAGATTGTCTGGTGCCAAGAAGAGTCTGCTAACAATGGAGCGTGGAATTACATCGAACCCATTTTGAGAGCAGCAAGCGGAAAACAAATCCACTACTCAGGCCGTGACGCTTCGGCAAGTCCTGCAACAGGCTCTCTTGCCATTCACCAACTCGAGCAAGCGGACCTCGTTGAACGAGCATTTGCTTCTTATTAAGAATAAATCTAACCGTTAGAATCTAATAAATATGGCCGTTGAAGTAAAAGTTCCCACCGTCGGTGAATCCATAACCTCGGGAATCCTAGGAGCCTGGAATAAAGGACCAGGCGAATACGCATTCCAGGGCGATCTTCTCTTCGAGATTGAAACCGACAAGGTGACCTCCGAGGTGTTCGCCGATGTTTCAGGAAGCGTAAAGCACATGGCGAATGAAGGTGATGAAGTTGAAATTGGCCAGGTCGTTGCTATTATTGACGAAACGGCGGCAGCGCCTGAAATCCCGGATAAAGCAAAGAACGGTTCCTCTTCCCCTACTCCTTCCACCGAAGTAAAACCCGCTGAATCCTCAGCGAAGACTAACTTCGAGCTTTCTCCTGCAGTTCGAAAGCTCGTCGAAGAAAAAGGTTTGGATCCAGCCGATATCAAAGGAACAGGTAAAGGTGGCCAAATTACCAAAGAAGATGTTCTGAACTTCAATTCCTCAGCCTCTGGCGCCTCAGCAGGTAGTGCAACTCTTCCCTCCTCATCAGCAACGTCCGAGAAGAGGACCACTCGGACCCGGATGTCGTCATTGCGTCGGAAAATTGCCCAACGCTTGGTAAGTGCTCAGCACGAAGCTGCCATGCTTACGACGTTCAATGAAGTGGATATGAGTAACGTCATGACACTCCGCAAGCAATTCCAAGATCGATTTGTCGCTAAACATGAAATCAAACTTGGGTTCATGTCACTTTTTGTGAGAGCTGTTGTGCAAGCATTAAAGGATGTTCCAAATCTCAACGCTCGCTTGGATGGCAGCGAGCTGGTTAAAAATCACTATTACGATATCGGCATTGCCGTTTCCACCGAAAAAGGATTAATGGTTCCGGTTCTTAGAAACACCGACCAGCTCTCTCTTGCAGAGATTGAAAAAAGTATTGGTGCCTACGCTAAAAAAGCACGAGATGGAAAAATGCAACTTGATGATCTGGAAGGCGGTGTCTTTTCAATAACAAATGGAGGTGTTTTTGGATCCATGCTTTCAACACCTATTCTAAACCCCCCTCAATCCGGTATCTTGGGTATGCATACGATCCAGGAACGCCCAGTAGCCGTCAACGGTCGCGTTGAAATCCGGCCAATGATGTACTTAGCGCTCACCTATGATCACCGGATTGTCGATGGAAAAGAGGCTGTCACCTTCCTTGTCCGTGTGAAGCAATATATCGAACAACCTGCAGCCGGTTTGTTGGATCTCTAGCATTAACTATCATATCGATGGCTTAAAATATTATTATGGATTACGATCTAATTATCATTGGCTCTGGCCCTGCGGGCTATGTTGCTGCCGTTCACGCGGCTAAACTGGGTCTTAAAACCGCAGTTGTTGAAAAATCCGAATACTTAGGTGGCACTTGCCTAAACGTTGGGTGTATTCCAAGCAAAGCGCTTCTTTCTTCTAGCGAGCACTTTCACTATGCCGAACATGGTTTCAGCAAACACGGAATCAAAATCAAAGGGATTGAAGTCGATATCCCGGAAATGATGAAGCGTAAGGATAAAGTTGTCGATTCTCTTCGAAAAGGCATCGAGTTTCTTTTTAAGGCTAACAAAATCGACCGTATTAATGGATTAGGTTCCCTCGAAGGAGCAAATTCTGTGTCCGTTTCGTCGGAAGATGGCGCAAAGACGTATACGACCAAAAATATATTACTCGCAACGGGTAGTGTTCCCGTCTCGCTTCCGGGAATTGATATTGACGGAACCCATATCGTTACGAGTGATCAAGCAATTGCTTTTGATTCGATTCCCAAGTCGTTAATCATCATTGGAGCGGGTGCCATCGGTCTCGAGCTGGGTTCCGTATGGAGCCGTTTAGGTAGTCAGGTTGAGATCATAGAGTTTTTACCCAAGGTTGCTGCAGGATTTGATGAGGAAATCTCTAAGACATTGCAAAAAATGTTTGAAAAACAGGGGCTTAAATTTCATTTGAACACCAAGGTTCAGAGTGTCAAAGCAGCTAAAAAAGGTGTGTCCGTCACAGCAATGCAGGAAGCCAAAGAAAAAAGCTTTGAAGCGGAGAAAGTTCTCATGGCTGTTGGCCGCAAACCATTTACGGAAGGACTTGGTTTAGAAAAAGCAGGCGTAGCGATGACAGATCGAGGAAGAATTCAAGTTGATGGAAATTGGAAGACCAGTGTCGATTCAATCTATGCGGTTGGTGATGTCATAGATGGTCCGATGTTGGCTCACAAGGCCGAAGCCGAAGGTATTGCTGTTGTTGAGCGCATGGTCGGCCAGGCTGGCAGTGTGAATGCAGCACTAATTCCCAATGTGGTCTACACAAACCCGGAAGCTGCAAGCTCAGGCCTAACGGAGGAGGCTGCAAAAGAGCAAAAAATCCCCTACCGTGTCGGTAAATATCAATTTCTCAACAATGGTCGAGCTAAGGCAGTCGATCAAACCGATGGATTTGTTAAGCTTCTCGCTCACAAAGAGACAGATAAACTTCTAGGCGCTCATATCATCGCTTCGAATGCAAGCGAACTAATCGCTGAATGTGTAAGTGTTATGGAATTTTCTGGATCAGCCGAAGATCTGGCAAGAACAATCCATGCGCATCCTACGATGGCGGAAGTGATTAAAGAGGCGGCTCATAGCCTCCACTAAGGATTAAAGTTACCTTCGACCTTGGTTCCTTCCTTTTTTGAATCCAGGGAGGATAGACTTGATTGACCGAGAGATTTTTCGCGCAATATTGTCGCGTTTCTTCTTTTCTGCCTCATCTTCATCCCCTTCCAGCTCAGGAATGCGATTCCTGCTCATCGAAAGTGATGTGAGCTCGATAATGGCGTCCTGGCAGGCTTGAGGACGCTCTTCAGGAATACGGCGAATCAATTGATGAATCCAATAGGCTAGTTCGTCCGGACATTCGGGATTGTAATAGCGAATATCAGGATTTTCTTCCCTTAGGCGGCTTCGAGCCACTTCAATGGGATCGACACCTTCAAATGCCAACTTTCCGGCCATCATGTGGTAGAAAACCTGGCCGAGCGAATAAAGGTCTGTTGCCGGAGTTAAAGCACTCTGTTCAATCTGTTCGGGTGAAATGTAGAAGATCGAGCCCATAACTTCATCTTCATCCCGCTGTTCTTGCATATCCGAAGCCATCTGAGAGATCCCAAAATCTAGAATCTTCACATTCAATCTGCCCGCAGCATCTTCATAAGTCATTATATTCTCAGGCTTGATATCGAGATGGAGCAAACCACTGCGGTGAGCTGCTGCTAGCCCTTCCAGACACTGGTGAGCAATTGCAATGAAATCATCGATTGAATACGGTAACGCAGCTGGATCTTTACAAAGAGTCTGGCCTTCCACAAATTCCAAAAGGAAGTAGGTGGCTATATGATCTTGAAGCACATCATAGACGCGAACGATATTGCGGTGTCGGATTCGAGAAAGCGTAGCAGCTTCTTTCCGCGTGCTAATAATGGCCTCTTCGGTAAGAATTTCCTTCGACGGACGTAGGATCTTAACAGCGAGTCTTTCAGAGGTTTCTTCATCATCACAAAGGTAAACCGCCGAGATGCCTCCCTGTCCTAGAAGTGAACGCACTTCGAATCGGTTCATGATTTTGTCGCCAGGATTCAATACGTTCACTCTCTATTGCATAAGCCCTTATGGCTAAAATGCAATTCCCGAATACCCCTTGTTCCCCACGATTCATGTGGTTATGGTCTAAATATGCGAACCATCGCGACCTTGGCCGACCTCAATGAGGCTCATCTTCTTCGATCCATATTGGAGTCTGAGGGCATTCCTGCCTTCTTGCCGGATGAGCACACGATTCAAGTTGACTGGGCTCTGATGAACGCTGTGGGAGGAATTCGGATACAAGTTCCCGAAGGATTATCCGAAGAAGGTCGGGAAATTGTTGCCCGCTTTCGGCGTGATCAGAGCCAGCCATTGAAAATGGTATGCCCCAAATGCGGCCATGCAAACGTCAGGCGAGACCGTCGCGAGCGGAATTTTGCCATCGCACTTCTTGTTGTCCTTGGAATCCCCTATCCCTGGAAAACGCCCTATCGATGCCTCGACTGCACTCATACCTGGAATGCGAAAGAATCGGGGTCCAATGAAAATTAGTGGAATTCTCGAAACTTGTATCTACGCCTCCGACCTAGAGGCTATGCGACGATTCTATTCATTGCTGCCAGGCCTAAGCTGTATCGGACATAAAGAAAATGAACATGTATTCTTCAAATGTGGCGAAGCTTATTTGCTTATATTCAATCCCAAAAGCACTGAAAATGAGAATGGCGAAGTGAACGGGGACCCTATTCCCTGCCATGGTGCCTATGGTCCAAGCCATGTCGCGTTCGCCATCCACTCGGACGATGTTAAGACATGGCGAGCATGGTTAATGGAGCATTCAATTTTAATTGAAAGTGAGGTGACCTGGCCGAGTGGTGGCCGATCCCTATACTTTCGAGATCCTGCGGGTAACAGTATCGAAGTTGCTGAGCCTCGTATTTGGCAATCTTAGCTCCTAACTTGTAGAAAAAATCGTCGTCATTCTCTACCAGGAACCGTATTCTTTAAAAAGACGTGTTTGAAATTAAAGAGAAGCCAAAAATGGTGGAGCGGGCTCTCTTAGTGGGTGTCTATGAAAACCGCGATGAAGAGAGTCAAACCAGTAGCCTAATCAACGAACTTGAAGAGCTTGTAGGGACCCTTGGAGTTCCTGTGTTTGCTAAAGAACTCGTTCGTGTCCGCAAATTCAATGCAAAACTCTTGATGGGTCAGGGTAAAGCCGACGAAATTCTTGGCATTGTTCGCGCCCTCGATCTCGATGTCATTGTCTTTGATAATGAACTCAGCCCGGCACAGCAACGGAACTGGGAACGGTCTGCAAAAGTCTGTGTCATTGACCGGCAAGAGGTCATCCTCGACATTTTCGGCAAGCGAGCTCAAACCAAAGAAGCCCGACTGCAGATTGATTTGGCCCGCATGATCTATTCGTTACCCCGATTGACACGGGCCTGGTCCCATTTCGGACAACAAGGTGGAGGCATCGGCACCCGGGGTGAAGGAGAGACTCAGCTTGAGCTCGATCGACGCATCGTGCGTAAGCAAATCGATCGCTTGAAATCGGAGTTGGCTCAAGTTCGCAAACAACGCCAAACACAACGTCAACAGCGAGTCCGAGTCCCAGTACCCCACGCTGCTATCGTTGGTTACACAAACGCTGGAAAATCGTCACTTCTGAAGCGACTCACACAGGCTGATGTCTTGGTTGAAGATAAGCTTTTTGCAACACTCGATACCACAACCCGCAAGATTGAACTTCCAAACAAGCAGCGACTCCTCCTAACCGATACGGTGGGTTTCGTTCGAAAACTCCCCCACCTCCTTGTTGAAGCCTTCAAAGCAACACTGGAAGAGGCTTTGACTGCAAACTTTTTGATTCATGTAATCGATGCGAATCAAGATGACGTGTTCGCGATTCATCGAACAACGATGGAGGTTCTTAAGGAGTTGGGTGCTGACGAAAAAGAAACGATTACTTTGTTTAACAAAGTCGATCTAGTGAAAGACGCAAACCAATTGCGTGAGCTAAAAATCCACTTTCCCGATGCTCACTTCATCTCCGTTCATTCCGGCCAAGGGCTGGATACATTTCAAGACGAACTTGCTGACTTATTAAGCCGATCAACTCGAACTATGGAGTTACAGATCCCCCATTCTCGATCCGATATTCTCGCAAAGCTTCATCGTGAGTCAAACGTGATCAAGGTAGACTACGATGATACAGCGATCCACGCTGTTGCTGTAGTTCCCTACCGAATTACCGGTCATTTTGAGGCTTATGAAAGCACACCCTCTGGTGATCTAAGTGAATTATCAGCACAAGTCATTTCTAAGAAAAGCTGATCGTTATCATTGTAAATAGCCATTATTGCATGTAATATTTGTTGATGCGTCGGTTCATCATCCTGGCCGTGGTGGCATGTGCGCTAGCTGCACAAGCAACGCTTTTTGCAAAAAGTGAGCCACAGTTCTATACGCCCAAAACCACCATTATTCAGGGTCAATCTGTAGTTCTTCCGATAAAAATCGAAAAGCTTCTCCAGGAGGATACAACTTGGGAGTCAAACGTTTCATCTGAAAAGGGTATTGAGATATTACAACCAGCCCAAGTTCTTGCTGGTTACCCATTCGGTTACCTCCGAATCTTGGCCAAAGAGACCGGAACATTTCGATTAACACTGGATGGAGGTTCCGAGATTGAAATTCAATCTGTGGCTCCTCCTCAGCTCGAGAAAAATGCTTTCCAATGGGTAGCGCCTGTTGCTGGTGCCACGCTATCCGGGAAAGTTAGTGTTGCAGTAGATCTATCAATGCCTAATTACCGAGATCGTTTTTGGAAGAAAGATCCACCTCAGCTTAAAGTTTCTTCAAACATTGAGCTAGACCCTCAAAGAATTCTGTTAGATCAATATCCACCATCCGTACGGTTTGTTTATGAAGTTGATAGTTCAAAATTATCACTTGGTTGGCATACCTTCCATTTATCGTGGAAATTGCCAGGAGGTGGAACAGATGAAACTACTCGGAATTTCATGGTGGTTCCCGATATGGAAAGTAATCTAGTGCTTGCTTCAGAAGCAGAATCTCTCCGAGAAGCATTGTTTCACCCAGAAAATCGAGAAAAGCCGTTTCCGCTTGGCAAAATTTTCGAAAATGACAAAGCCAGTGGAGGCAAATTTGTTGTGTTACCGGGGCCTAGTCAAACTGCCAGCACCAAGCTCAATGTTACCGAAGACGGATTCTATCAGATCTTTGCTAGAGTTCGAGGAAGTTGGAAAGGTGGAGCCCTACCAAGCGTAGGGGCCTATATTGGTTTGGAGAATGAACCGAAAACGACAACCCGTTTATCTAGCCCTAATTGGCACCGAATCGCGGTTGGGTTGCCCCTTGAGGTATCTAAGGGAGAAAACATCATTTCGTTGCGTTTCGTTAACGACTTCTACACCAAAGGAAACGACCGTAATCTACACTTAGATCGTCTCGAAATCATTCGCTTGCCAAAATCCTTTAGCATGCCGGATGAAATTGCCAAATCACTTGCGGTCAGTTTCCTCGATGTGTTTGACCGAAAACCAATTGCTGGTCCTCTTACTATACGTGCTCAAGCGTTCTACAAGGGAATTAATAAGAAATCGAATCGCCCACCGCGCGTTGCTCTTCTAGTAAATGGTAAAGAGTTACAACATCAATATGCTCGCTATCCGGTGTTTAAACTGGCTACAGATCGGTTTAAAGCAGGAAACAATTTGATTCAATTGGTTGCCAAACATCAAGGTAAACTAGTTTCGTCCCAAACCCAAACTGTTCGTTTTCAAACTTCAGAGTCTCACAAGACTGAGTCGTATGAGACTCTAGTTTTCAAGCCACGAGACCCAGCCTGGGGAGAGCGCATGGAAAAACGACTCAGCCGGCACCAACGAAAAGAAGGTGATTATAAAGCTTTATTTCAAGCAAACTCACATGTTGTTCTCAATATTCCCAAACACTTGAAAGGCGCTTACCAAGTCTTTGTTGAAGCTCGTGGTCACAAGCTAAATGGTAAGCCTAAAATGCAGGTTTCATTCACCCAAAACGAACAGGTAACCGCGCTCGGCAACCTCGACGTAGAATCATATCATCGCGAATATCATTTGGGAAAAGTAGAGATCGCTAGTGGCGAGTCATCGACTATCAAAATCGCATTTACGAATGAACACTTTGCAGAAGAGAAGCAATCGAGAAAATTAGATGTCTATTCGGTTCGACTTTCCAACAGGAAAGAAGAAAAAGACACCTCAGCTCCTGAAGCAACCGTTCTTTATCCTCCTGCCGGTCAGAGCGTTTGGCAGGAAGATGTGGTCATCTTTGATGCCTATGATCCTTCGGGAATTCGATCTGTCAGAGTTTTGATTGATGGCGAACAAGTACTACTTCCCTACCGTCCTGCCCGAGGCATTGGCCCTTTCGTTCTTCCACTGATGCTGCAAAATATTTCGGCGGGCATGCACTCGCTGACTTTGGAGATCACCGATCATAGCGGTAATACGACGGAAACCTATCCCCATTCTCTTTTAGTATCAAAGACACCTCCCGATAGTCCCGGCCCCTATCACCGGGCATTGCATCTGCTAGATCGTCTTGCCTACGGACCGGAACGCAGCCAGCTCAGTGACCTTCTTTTGAATGGCGAACAAGACTGGTTAAACCGATCACTGTTTAGAAACTCATTAAGTACGGGCGAAAAAATAGCTTGGGAAATCGGTGGAACCCCTCAACGCCCGGCTAATGAATACTGGGTGGCTCAAAAAGCGCTCAAACAAGCCATATATTCGGATCAGCCTGTCAAGGCACGGTTTAATTTTTGGGCACAGAACCACTTTTCCACCTGGATGCGAAAAGCCGGAAGTGAACAAAAACAAAAAGAACACATTGCATTTTCAGAAGCAGGATTTCAAACCTTCGAAAACTTGCTCAAGATTTCTGCGAAAAGTCCCGCGATGCTCGTATATCTCGATCAGCAGCGAAGTTTCGTAAATAAGATCAATGAGAACTACGCCAGAGAAATCATGGAGCTTCACACACTAGGCGTTGACGGAACGTATGAACAAAAGGATGTTACTACCCTTTCCCGGATTTTAACCGGCTGGATGACTGCCCAAGAAGCGTTCCCTGATGGCCGAGGGACTCGTCAAAAGATCCATGAATATCGGTTCGACTCAAAGCTAAATGATCCTAAAAGCGCCCGTGTCATCGGTCTGAACATTCCCCGGGCGGAATCTCGATTTGAGGCTTATGACCGCATCCACCTTGTTCTAGAAGCTCTCAGTCGACACCCTGATACCGCTTATTTCATATGCACCAAAATGGCCGAGCACTACGTTGAGGTTCCAGCTCCAAAAAACCTAGTCAAAGATATGGTTCAGACCTACCACAGTTCTGGTAGCGATCTCAGAGAGGTCATGGTAACCTTAGCGAATCACGAAGCGTTCTGGAATGCCATCGACCAAGATAAACTAACAACTCCTCTCGATTTTTCGATTCGCTTGGCTCGCATCTTCGATTATAGAGATACCCATAAGATTAGTGCGTTTCTAGACCGAAGTGGGATGGGCCTATTTGCCAAATCAACCCCAGACGGATACCCGGAAGAACCTAGAGCATATGCCGATTCAAATGCCCTACTCCAGCGTTGGCATTTCGCCCGAAATGTGGCCGAGCCGATCTACAACCATATTCGCCAGCATTGGATCCAAGATTACAATTCCCGAAAACATGCAGAGGAGCTAGGAGAAATTACCTCATTTTTGGTAACGGGCGCTCCGCTTAACGACGGATCTCGGAAGATTATCGATAAGCTTCTGAGCCAATCAGAAGACACTAAGGTTTGGTCACCTGGTTTCTGCGCATTAGTTCTCCAACTGCCGCAGAGCAATTACCATTGATCGGCCTTTGCCATTTTAAAGACTAACGAAACAATTAACTACAAGGAGCGGACTATGGAACTTACAAGACGTTACTTCTTAAAATCAACCGGAGCATTTGCAGCCTATTGTGGTGTCTCCCCCCTAGATCTATTCGCTGGCCAAACTGGTAAAAAGAATAAAGTCATCGAAGGAAAGACTCTCGTTGTGATTTTTCTTCGTGGCGGTACCGATGGCCTAAACCTCGTTGTTCCTTACGGAGACGAGAACTACTACAAGCATCGGTCCTCCATTGCCATTGCCCAGCCCGGAAAAGAGCGAGGAGCGATTGACTTGGATGGCTTTTTTGGTCTTCATCCTAATGCTTCTGCCCTCATGCGACTTTTTGAGGAAGGAACCTTTCAAGCTATGCATGCTGTCGGATATGATCACAACACGCGCTCCCACTTCGAAGAACAGGATGTCTGGGAAACCGGTGTGGTGGGTAATACCGTTCAGTCGGACGGTTGGCTCAACCGACACCTCCAAACGTCGGAAGGCGACGGCATTATTCGCGCCCTTTCTATCGGAGATAGTTTGCCTAGAATTCTTCACGGCAAAGCACCTGCATATGCAGTCCGTGGAATCTCCGACCTGACATTGCCGGATTTGAAAATGGGCGACGAACACATCCAAGCAGCCTTAGAGCACGCCTATATGCCAGCGGATCGTGAATCTGTATCGAACGGAACCGATCTCCTCTCTCAAACCGGATCGCTTACTCTTGAAGGAGTCAAACTGTTGAAGCACTTGACAAATAAGCCTTACGAGCCTTCTGCAACTTATCCAAAAAACGGTTTTGCAAACAAACTCAAGGAAGCTGCTCGCTTGATCAAAGCTAATATTGGACTCGAGGTTGTTGAGGTCGATTTGGGTGGCTGGGATACCCATAATCGACAAGGCGGATCAGAAGGAAACTTCGCCGAGAAAGTTAAAACATTGAGTGAAGGGCTCAGTGCATTCACCAAAGATCTCGGAAGCCATCTGGATGACACTCTTATTCTCACTCTCAGTGATTTTGGTAGAACTGCGGCTGAAAATGGAACCCAAGGAACGGATCACGGTTGGGCTAACTGTATGTTCCTAGGCGGCGGACCTATTCGTCAGAAGACCGAGGGTCGACGTGCTGATGTTCTCACTGAGTGGCCGGGACTCGCCAAAGAGCAACTTTTCCAAAATCGCGACCTTCTTCATACCACCGATTTCCGCGATGTATTGGCCGAGGTAGTTAGTCATCATCTCGGAAACTCGAACCTGGAAAAGGTATTACCCAGCCACCAATTTAACGAACTTAATCTTTTTACTTCGCAAAGCACTCAATCCCTTGTTTGATTGCTTGAATGAAGGGAGATGCTCAAGAAGGACAAAGGTTTGCTGCGGGTTGCACAGCCTTTATCGTCGGATTCGGCATTCTCATTTTCGCATTTGCGGCGGGAATGTGGTCCACCTACCGGCATTATAAAAATGATCCCGAAGGGTTTAAGCAGCAAATGGAAAAACAGTATCAAGAGCTCGAAGATAATGCGACAGAGCCCGAAGAGTCATCAGCCCGAGATACGACTTAGAAACTGAGTGAACCCCTCTGCTAATTTTTCAACTTCGTAGGGGTCACATGGAAAAACCATCAATGCCCGGGTCTCTTCCGTCCCATCCATCTCAACTTCTGTTTCTTCCACAAAAACTTGAGTCCGAACTTCAACCGCCTGCCTGCCTTCTTTACAACGAACCTTGATCCAAGGTTGAATACGGCTCCCAATTTTATCAATCTGGCCTTTAGGAATCAGATATTTAACTCGGACTACTTGCGTCTCGATCATGTAGCGTAGTGGATTGATCGCAATCTTTCTCCCTAACTTTAGCTCTCCTCGAACCTCATCATACTGCAACGAGATATTCTCTTGGTCCTTTAGATTCACTGACTTCAATAATGCTTCTAGTTCATCACTATTCATCGCACGTGAGTCACCGCCTCCCACCAAGAGAAAGAAAACTGCCATAAGCATTGGAATATTCCGCATAAAGGCATAAATAATGCTTTATGAGGTGCTTGCCAATGGAAAAAGAAAACGCCCCCGAATTGTTACAACAAGACTATTTTGCATTCGATCTAAGAAAATTTCGCCAAGCCCTAATCCATATTGATCACGGGCTTACAACGCAAGCCATCGAAATCTTAGAAGAGCTGATTCGCCACCACCCGGATCGCAGTGGGGTCTGGCATGCTTTGGGGAACGCTTATGGAATTGCTGGTGATCATGATCGATCATTCGTAGCCTATAAGACGTCCATCCAAGTGCAATCTTGCCCTAGCGATACGTTGATTAGTCTTGCTCAGGCATTTCTCCAGTCGGGAGATCAATACAATACGGCACGGGCTCTCAAACATTTACACCAGGTTCGGCCTGATCTTGCAGAACAGTTTGAGAGTTAATTTG
>JBCCKK010000076.1:0-12248 GCA_039027395.1 Verrucomicrobiota bacterium
ATTCTTCGGAATCAAAATTCGTTTCGCTATTCTCAGTCATTCCATTTAGGCCAGCTCGTTATCCATTTAACATGAACATTATACAAAGTGATGTCGAATGGAAAGGAAACGCTGTTTTCGTTCGAAAGTTACGTTGAGCGCATGTAAGGCAATTAATAAAATTATAATTTAGCATTGACATGTAACATTGGGCCTCAATTGGGAGCTAATTTAACTAGTTCATTATACACATGTATAAATATTGTATAAATCATTCGTATTCAATATGTTATAGAGAACTTGACAGAGTTGTCCAGAAGTTATTCACATTTTCGTAAGTCGTTGAAATTAAAGGAAATTACGATTGTGTTACAGAAGGTTGCCGGAATTATGTTTAACCCGATTAACTATTTGCAACTTGGTTTATTTATGCATCAACGGTTGTAGGCTTGTGGAATGTATAAGACAACTCGTAGCGAAGCTTGGAAACAGTTACAAAAGTTCAGCAGGTCTGTGGAATCCTACCAATCACAAAGGAATTATGTCCGACCCAAACATACGAACGTTTCGCGGCTCTCTCCAGTTATCCGGTGCCGACTGATTGACGAATATGAAGTGGCTCGTTGGCTCCTGGATCAGTACTCCTTCCCCAAGATTGAAAAATTTATTCAAGAAGTGTTTTGGAGAAGCTATTGGAAGGGATGGCTCGAGTGGCATCCGGCGGTTTGGGATCACTATGAACGATCCTTGAGTGAAGTCTCGATGGGTATTTGTGGAAGCGAGCAACAAAAGACAATGGATCAAATCCTGGCTGCCGAAGGTCCTTTGGATATCATCAACGAGTTTGTTACGGAACTCAAGGAAACCGGATACCTGCATAACCACGCTCGAATGTGGTTTGCCGGGTATTGGATTCATACGCGTAAGCTACCATGGCAGTTGGGGGCCGACTTCTTTTACCAGCACTTGCTGGACGCGGATCCGGCAAGTAACACGCTGTCTTGGCGATGGGTAGCTGGGTTGCATACAAAGGGGAAACAATATCTCGCTAGGGCGTCTAACATCGAGAAGTTCTGCGACTATCCATCGGTTAACAAAGAGCAACTTGATGAGGCACTTGCGAATACAACGGAGTCTTTCGTTGATTCCAATGCGATCGTTAATCCTGTTTTAGATTCTTGGCATCAAACAACGCCTCCCAAAACGGATGAAGCCTACGTTCTTTGGTTACATGGAGAAGACCTTTCCTTTTGGGAGAACGATGTGGATCTAGGCCGATTCCCTCCTAAGTCGGTAATTGCTGTCATTGACCAGCGACTGCTCAACGGCCATCACGTATCCAATCTACGTCAAACGTTTTTAACTGAGGCCATGCAGGATGCTGTTGATCGAATCTCGGAGAACCTGGGTGTTGAGGCTAAACTCTTAGCAGGAGATCTTGCTGAGACTCTATTAGCGGAGTCTAAGCGGCTCGGTGTAAAACAAGTGTTTGCTATCAATCCAGCTGTGGGGCCGCTTAGACAACAGCTGGATCGAATAACGAAGGAACTTAATACGAACGGAATACGACTCGAGACCTTCCGCCGCTCCCGTGATGAGCTTATCTGGCCGTTGGCAAAAAAGGGTTTCTTTCCCTTTTGGCAATCGATGAAGAAGAGACTCCGTTCTGGCTTCTTGGAAGAAGGTGGCTATAGAATCGCACTATGCGATTGATTCGTTTTTTAATAATGATGGCCGGAGCCTTCGGTATTGCTTCGCCCGCTAGCTCTTACGCCGAGGTCGATAAGGACTTTCTTATCCTCGAGTCGTTTAACGCAAAACAGGTGCCCCGTGTTATTAAGGGTAACTATCAGTTGGCGCGAGCCCAAGTTTCCGCTGCTTCAACATTCAAAACACTGCTCTCCTGGGCCGCACTTGAAGAAGGATTGATTACTCCGGAAACTCGTTGGGAGGTGGGTGATCGTCATGTGCCCAACACGCCACGCGAAATTAATCTTCACCAGGCTATGTATTACTCGAGTAATGATTACTTCATCACATTGGCCAAGAAAGTGGGCAAAGAGAAACTCACGGCCTACATCCAAAAGTCTCGATTATTTCCTGAGCCTATCGCAGAGGATTGGATTGGAGAAGAATGGCGGCCGGTGATTAAAGGCGGAAGCTTGCTGACAACGCCGATGAAGAATCACTTGTTTATGAGAAATTTAGCCTTTGGAAAGTTAACATCGAGTAATAAGGTCAAAAAAGATCTCTTTAGCGTGCTCGAATGGCCAGCAGAGCACCCTATGGTTCGTCTCTACGGAAAAACAGGTGTTTGGGGAGGGGCTGTTTGGTACAATGGTTTCGGCGTAAAACAATTGCATCGCAGGGTTATTACCGTTTTTTTCAAAGGGGGAATTGAGCGGCGGCCTCAAGCAATCGGTGCATTTTATGGTCAATGGGCTTTGATTTGGTCCCCGACACAGAACACGTTTGTTGAGTAGGAAACGGGGCGTATTTTTCCTTTGCACATTGGGTTTCATCGCATAACTTCGGTGTTATTACCGGGGTGTCCTCGATTTGGACTGAGAGTGTTTTGAACTGCACAACCCGTTGAACCTGATTCGGATCATGCCGACGAAGGGAGTAATTGTGCTCTTCCTCTTCGTAGTATTTTCCGGATCTGATAAAAGACACGAGAAATATACATATGATCGCAAGCAAGCAGAACGGGCAGTTATCGGAAGATATATCCTTTCCAAATTCAAAACGAATCTACATCCAAGGGAGTCGAAAAGAAATCCAGGTTCCATTCCGCGAAATCGAATTGTCGCAAACAAAGACGCCTTCTGGAGAGATGATCAGCAATGATCCAGTTCGTGTCTACGATACTAGCGGTCCATGGGGAGATCCTCAGTTTCACAAAGACGTTCGTAAGGGACTACCCGCGCTACGCCGCTCATGGATTACTGAGCGAGGTGACGTGGAGGAGTATGATGGACGTTTAATTAAGCCGCTTGATAACGGTTATCTGAGTGATCAACATGCGCGGTGGGCTAGAGATAAAGCCGGAAAGAATGGAAAGTTGGAGGAGTTTCAGCAGACGATGAGGCCGCTTCGAGCTAAAGGTGGTAAGCCGGTAACTCAGATGCACTACGCGCGCCAGGGAATCATTACTCCAGAGATGGAATTCATTGCAATTCGCGAGAATGCCAAACTTCAAAATGCTCGTGAAGATCTAAAGATGCAAGTGGATGGTCCGAGAGACAACGCATTAAGGCAGCATCCAGGTAACCCTTGGGGAGCGGCGATTCCTGAGGAAATTACTCCTGAATTTGTTCGAGATGAGGTTGCACGAGGTCGAGCGATCATTCCTTGCAATATCAATCATCCAGAACTTGAACCAATGATCATTGGCCGGAACTTTTTGGTGAAGATTAATGCCAACATTGGTAACAGTGCCATCACGTCCTCGATCGAGGAGGAAGTAGAAAAGATGCGCTGGGCGACCCATTGGGGAGGCGATACCGTGATGGACCTATCGACCGGTAAGAATATTCATGCAACGCGTGAGTGGATTATTAGAAACTCTCCGGTTCCCATTGGAACGGTCCCCATTTACCAAGCTCTGGAAAAAGTAAACGGAAAGGCCGAAGAACTCACTTGGGAAATCTACCGTGACACCCTAATTGAACAGGCCGAGCAAGGTGTCGACTACTTTACAATTCATGCGGGTGTCTTGCTCCAATTTATCCCTCAGACGGCGCGCCGCATGACAGGGATTGTCAGTCGTGGAGGATCGATCATGGCAAAGTGGTGTCTCTCCCACCACAAAGAAAATTTCCTTTATACCCATTGGGATGAAATCTGCGATATCATGGCAGCTTACGATATCAGCTTCTCAATTGGTGACGGATTGCGTCCGGGTTCAATTGCTGATGCAAATGATGGGCCTCAATTTGGCGAGCTCAAAGTCCAAGGTGACTTGACGCGTCGTGCTTGGGAGAAAGGTGTTCAAGTCATGAATGAAGGTCCCGGTCACGTCCCCATGCACATGGTTCACGAGAATATGACCAAGCAGTTAGAATGGTGCCATGAAGCCCCCTTCTATACTCTAGGACCGCTCACAACGGACGTAGCTCCCGGATATGATCACATTACATCGGGAATTGGTGCTGCGATGATCGGTTGGTATGGCTGTGCGATGCTGTGTTACGTGACGCCTAAAGAACACTTAGGCTTGCCGAATCGAGATGACGTCCGCGAAGGAGTGATCACTTATAAAATCGCAGCACATGCTGCAGATCTAGCCAAGGGGCATCCTGCTGCACAATACCGGGATAATGCTCTCAGTAAGGCTCGTTTTGAGTTTCGGTGGGAAGACCAGTTTAATCTCGCCTTAGATCCACTTCGCGCTCGCTCGTTTCATGATGAAACACTTCCTCAAGATGGCGCCAAAACCGCTCACTTTTGTTCCATGTGTGGGCCGCAGTTTTGTTCCATGAAGATCACTGAAGATGTCCGTAAATACGCTCAAGAACTGGGCATGAGCGAATCTTCGGCTCTCGAAAAAGGGATGCAGGAAAAAAGTGCTGAATTCCGCGAAAAAGGCGGAGAAGTTTACATCAAATAAAACGGTTCACGGCTTAGCACCTCAATGAAGTGCGTCGCATCGGCTAAATCACTGCAGCGGACTCTGCTCGCTCTCAAGAAGGACGGAAAGCGGATTGGATTTATTCCGACGATGGGAGCCCTCCATGAAGGGCACCTTAGTCTGATTGACGTTGCTCGAAAGCACTCGGACTACGTCGTCATGAGCATCTACGTGAATCCAACTCAATTTGGTCCTAAAGAAGACTTTAAAAAGTATCCTAGACCTCAAAAAGTGGACCAAAATCTCGCACGAAGACATGGGGTTGATTTGCTGTTCTCGCCTGGATCGCTCTATGCTGCTGATGAATCTGTGCGGGTCACTGAAAATAAAATATCAAAAGGTCGCTGCGGTGCCAGCCGAGAGGGGCATTTCGACGGTGTTGTAACGGTCGTTTCTAAACTGTTCAACATTGTCCAACCCGACATCGCGGTATTCGGGCAAAAAGACGCGCAGCAGGTTGAAGTGATTGAGCGTCTGGTCCGCGATCTCTATTTTCCGATCAAAATTGTCCGAGCCCCCATTATTCGAGATGCGAAGGGCCTCGCGTTGAGCTCAAGGAATCGCTACCTCTCAACTCGAGAATATAATACAGCAATCGAATATGCAGGCGTCTTCAACGAGGAGTGTCATAGTCGAAAGCCGGTCCCAACGATTAAGCGAAACCTCAAACGCCGCTTGTCAAAAATCAAAGGGTTGAAAATCGACTATCTCGAGATTTCTAATAAGTGGGCTTATGTCGCTGTAGTTATAGGTAAAACGCGTCTAATTGATAATCGGCAAATTCGTTAGAAAATTTGAATTCGACCATTTCCGGTATGGTAAAAACCGAGAACTCTCGATAGTTTCTTCCGCTTATGCAGTGGTCTAGAGCTGTCGTTCTAATGGGTCTGGTGTGCCTTTTTGGGGTAACATCTGCTGTTGGTGCGTCCCTAGACAAGGTGAAAAAGTATGGGAGGACCTATTTCACTCTCGACTCGATGTGTCGTTATTATGACTACAAACGGGCCAAAACAATTCCTGGTAAAGATCCCATTTTTCTCGAGGGGCGATACGGGAAGATTGAGCTGCGACTAAACAATCGGATGGCCCGAATTAATGGAGTTAAAGCATGGTTGAGCTTTCCGGTAATTAATGACTCGAAGAAAGGAATTTTGGTTTCCGAAATTGACGTAAAGAAGCTGATCGACCCGATTGTTCGGCCTGAGGAAATGGTTCCCAGGAGAAAGGTTAAAGGGATTGTTATTGACCCCGGCCACGGTGGTGCGGATCGAGGAGCCCGCAGCCGCGCGGGATACACCGAAAAGAGGGCAAATCTAATTACAGCCAACTACCTCAAGAAGATGTTCGAAGACGACGGCCTCCAAGTCGTCATGACTCGCAAGAAAGATGTGTTCCTTTCTCTGTGGCAGCGAGCTCGGATCGCGAACCGCTACAAAGGGCATCTTTTCATAAGTATTCACTACAACAGCAGTACCGTTCGCTCTTCCAATGGGATCGAAACTTATAGTATGACGCCACGTGGTGCTGGATCTACTTCGTCAGGAACACGCGTAAGAAAGTCGGATCACCAATCCTATGACGGAAACAAGCACGATCTACATAACACGGTTCTGATGGACTTAGTGCACCGAGAACTCATGACGATGCATACCGAGAAAGGAGACCGTGGATTGAAGCGAGCTCGATTCGTAGTGCTTCGAGAAGTGGCAATTCCAGCGGTGCTTGTAGAGGGAGGGTTCCTAAGTCATTCGGTTGATGCACGCCTGATAAAAAGTGACTCCTATAAGAAAAAAGTGGCCAAAGCGGTTCATCGAGCGGTCAGTGATTATATTGAGATTATGGATTCTCCTAAAGTTGCAGCCCTAGCTCGTTTGCAAGAACCAGCAGTCGCTAAAAAAGAAGAAGAGCAACCGAAAGCAAAGGAGGAGAAAGCTTCCGAAACAGAGCTGGCTAAATCTCAAAAATCTGAGCCACCGTCAGTGAAGGCAGAGGGAGAGGAACCTAAGGTGGCTGATACGACGGAACAAGAGCCTGACAAACCTAAACTACCCATGCCAGTCATTACTAAGGTCCCCAATGTTCCTAAAGATCCGATTCGAGGACCCGTGATTTCGACGAACCCAGACGGCAAAAAGGTCGAAACGTCCAACCTTTCTCCCATCGAGCTTAAAGAAATGAAAATTATCGAACGTCTCAAAGCAGCTCTGGAAACAGTTCGAGGTGACGATGAGGAAAGTGAAGCCACAGAGCAGGAGCAACCAAAGGATCCGGATGCCTGATACGCGTCCCTTAGGAGTTTTTGATTCCGGTGTGGGTGGTCTAACGGTGGTTCGGGCGTTGAAAAAACTCATGCCCAACGAGTCGATTATATATTTGGGGGATACCGCACGCGTCCCTTACGGAAACAAATCAAAAGAAGCCGTTCAACGCTATGCTCTCCAAGACAGTGCCTTTTTGGTGTCTCGCCAAGTAAAGACCATTGTTGTTGCCTGCAATACGGCGACGGCTTTCGCCTTGGATGCATTGCAGCATAAACTTGACCTCCCAGTCATTGGAGTGGTTGAACCGGGAGTTGAGGCTGCACTTGGTAAGAGCCAATCTGGAAAGATTGGCATTATTGGAACCGCGGGAACCATTTACAGTCAGGCCTACCAGAGCTCACTCGAGGCCTCTGGAAGAGATCTTGAGATCATCGCCAAAGCGACACCACTTCTAGTCCCATTGATCGAGGAAAATTGGCTGGAGCACACCGCCAGTCGGTTGATTGTTGAGGAGTACTTAGACCCGTTTCTGCAAAATGGAATTGATACGCTCGTATTAGCTTGCACGCACTATCCAATGATCCAATCACTCTTGCAGGAAATCGTCGGTGATTCTATTGCATTGGTCGATTCAGCAAGCACTTGCGCTCAACATACCCAGCGAATGCTTCAAGCTACCGGAATTGAAGCTCCCGCGGGTAAGGAAGGAATCATTGAGGCGTTCCTTACAGACGTCTCGGGCCACTTTAACGCCCTAGCCGAGCGCTTCCTAGAAAACCCTCTGGCTCAGATCCATCAAATATCGGTCGACTAATTGACGGGAGCAAACGGATCACTATTGATCGATAGCGGCAGTCTAATATTCCGCTCATGAGGCTCCGGATTTTCTGTGGTTGAGACCATGAATCTCAATGGCTTACCGGTAAGGGGATTGGTTTGTTGGGCTTTGATGTAGGATGTGATGAAGGTTTTGAGGTTTCCCTCTAATGCAGTTCCCTCGAACGAGTAGATTTTATCACCCGCTTTGAAGCCAGCCTGCATGGCTCGAGATCCGGTTTTAATCGCAAGCACTTCAATAATGCCCTCATTACTGCTTAGAAACAGACCTTCTGGAAAAAAGAACTTTGCGAACTTAGGTTCCTCCTCACCAGGCTCCTGGTACACTAGGAAATAGCGATCATAGTCGATTTTATGGAAATAACCTCGGAACAAGTTGGGATCCGTCCAAACGGTCGCAAACGCTCGGTCCTTCAAAGCTTCGTAATAAGCGTTGTATTCCTGATCTCGACTGGAGACTTTGATTGGTTTGCGGGAAAAAGTGTTTTCAAGGTTATTTCGAGTTTCCTTACGACGAACATCCTTATCATTCTGTTCTGGAGGTTGAAAACAGACACGTAATAAGGTTCCTGCAGGCAAGATGCGTTCTTTGTTTAGAAGGATGGATCGCTCGACCAAAACGGTCTGTCCTTGGGTTTTGATTGGAAAAGCAACACCTAGAGAGGGTTCGAGCGTCTCCACGGCTTCCGACATAAATGTGAAAAGTAGTGTTAGGAATATACTGAAAAAAAGAATCCGAAAAATCACGACTTGGAAAACTATCAGAATTTGCTATCTTTTTCTAGTACGACAACAGTCTCTTCTGTTAAAAAAAAGGGGGCGACATGGCTTCGACTCATCTGATGCCGTGGATGTTGCAAGTCGAGGAATGGGTTGGTTGGCCTCGTAAAATCCACCGGCTCAAACATTAATTGCCAATGAAGACTTGGCTTTGGCTGCGTAAGTAATCGCACCACGATGTGTCCCTGACTCCTGCTAGGGTGCCGCATCGTCTTTTAGCAGGGCGGTCGTGACTGTGGGTCGACGCGGGTTACGGACGAATTTGCGTGGCGACTAAGCGGACCGGGCGTGTGACTGCGCTACCGACTCTGCCGACAAACAAACAGTTACTAAACTTGTAGAAGCATTCATTTATTCGGTTGAGGACCCGGGTTCGATCCCCGGCGCCTCCAATTTAGGCTTCCTGCCTAAATTGGAATCCCCGGGGGAATTAAGAACCCATTGGGTTCTTAGTGAACTTCACGCGAGTGAAATCCAAACACGTGAAGCGCCAACGCTCACACTTTGATCTGGCTCCCAGATCAAACACTCCCCGGCGCCTTCACAAAATCAGAGCGAGAGAATTGATGGAACTGTGTGTGTCACACTGGAGAAACCACAGACTTGCAGATACCGTATTTTGATTGAGTTGAAAACACGATTTTCTGTTTCGTTAGGTTCTATTTCCGGTGATATCTCCTTATGTTTAAGGATTCGAGGCAGATTTCAGTTGAAACGATTTGAGTTCCTTCTTTGGCCATTGGTCCCCATAGGCGTAAGCTTCCAAGAAATCGATCTTGCCCAGGCTCATAAAAACCAATGCTCCTCCACCGTGTTCAAGTTCAGGTGAGTCAATCAGAACCGACCCAAATGGGGAAACATAGGGATGAGAAACGATTGGAGATTTATCGGAGTGTTTGACGGTCGTAAAGAATCCCGCTCCCGAATAGTCCCGATCAACAACCTCAATGCATCCGAGTTGTTTAGCTAAAATGTCCGGTCTTGATCCTTGCGGAATCAAGAATTCCAGAAGTGCTATCTCTAGTTTGTTGAGAGTCACTATGCCGCCAAGTGCTGATTACAGAAATCTCGTGCAAACAAAAGACTTCCAAAATAATTCACCATAGTCTCTGAATATCGAAGTTAGCTGCCATCGGAGGCCGTTTACTTGGAAGGAGCTGGTGAGCTCGCTTTTTCAATTTTTTCCTTATGGATTCCATAGGATTTGTTCACATAGAAACGACGGTCGGCTCCCGCTTTGTCCCAGTCGAGGTGAAATTCCACTCTAAAACTAGGGTAGTGATAGATAATCATGTGTTCAGTTTCCTTCTGCTTTTCCATGGAACTCGTATCTCGCAAATCAATGATGAGGGATACATCATAAACGGTTCCTAAATCATCAATGGCTTTTTTTTGCGAGTTGTTCCGAATCGACCAGAGTTCTAATTTAGAGAGGTCATATTTGGGAAAACGCTCGCTTATCATTGCATAAGCGCATCCAAGTTGTTCCTGAGGTGAGGCATGAACAAGGTAGTTTTCGAAACTTATGCCACGCTCTATGGTTGTTCGATACGAGGTCACGTCAATCGGACCGTAAGGTGATTGCACGATTGAAGGGTCTTCAACCACAGCTTGATTCCTGCAAGCAACAAGAGGTAGGAGTAATGAAAATAGCAGAAGAGTTCTCATTTAGTGTGTTTCGTGTAGGTGCTTATTCCTTTCTTGGAATAATAGGGTTTGGCTACATTTGATGGATCGTCGAAGGAAGGAAAGTATGCTTGGTAATGAGTGTATGTCCATTTCTTCAGATGTTCACTATTTTCAATCAGTTGGATTGAGTCGGGTTGAAAAAAAGTCACGATGACGGTATGTGATCTATTCGATGGTTTGATACCTGGAGTTCTAAGACGGTAGCTAGAGTTAATAAGCCGAAGTTGATCTAAAGGAGTGTTCGAGTGTTCCTTCTTGATCAGAGCTAATGCCAGTCCAATTTGGTCTCGAGTTGTCGAGTTGAAGAGAAAATCTTGATAATCGGATGTATTGGTCAGTATCCGTTCATAGACCGATATATCTACCGGACCGTAGGGTGGCATGATAGGTATTGTTTCAGAGCGGTTGCAGGCAACGCAGAACCCGCTCAACAGTATCAGCCAAATAAAACGAAGATTCATTGCTTTTTCGAGTCTCATCTTAAAGGTTTTACTGAAAAACGCTCGATAATAATAGTCTGCTTTCAGTGCATTCAATGTCGAGCGCTGAATGCAAAGTCATAACCGAGGGACAGAAACCAAGTAAAAATCAGTCATGATTTCAGATCAAATGTGAGCCCGGCATTTATTGCTAAACGCTGCCTTAAAACATCGCCCATGGCTGAGCTTCCGGTCCAAATCCCGCCGGGAGTGGTTGCCTGATTTTCGATCAAGCAAAGTGCACACTCGGAGACGATCTTTGCGGTAGAGCCGTAGCCTGGATCCATATCGCCTCTTACAATGAGAGTAATCCGCTCTCCGCTAGAAGTTTTTCCTAGGTAGGCAATCTCATAGAATCCATTTTCACGTACGTCTCTGCTTGGACCCTCTCCAGGCTTCGGGGCATCTTCACTGAAGATCCACTGATCTTCTGCCAAGGCTTGTGCTGCTGCTTTACCGTCCTCTCCGGCACCAGTCAGACGCATTTCCGAGTAAATGAAGTCTTTGCTGTAAGGAAAGCCCATGAGGGCATTTGATCGATGGACATTCTGTCGATTAATAGAGCCCATGAAAAACGGTCCGGACCAACTCTCGAGATCTTCCTCATAGGTAGGGGTCTGATCACAAGGTTGTTTCGGCCCCTTAAATCCCGGTGTCAGTGAAAAGGGATCAACTAGGTAATCCATAACCTTAGGGTTTTTCATGCCGAGAGCTACGGGCACTTTAAAACTTTCGGCTGTGCCTCCCGAAAACTCGCCTGACATAGCCTGGACGCGGGCACGAACTTCTAGGCAGTGTTTTCCAAACTGTTCTTTGGCTGACTTTTGTAGAAAGTGTACTCCCAGATCCAATGGTAACGAATCGAAGCCGCAGGAAAAAATGATACGGGCTCCGGTCTGCTGGGCATTCGCAGAATGAAGATCAATCATTTCACGGATGAAGTTCGCCTCGCCACAGAGGTCAATATAATCCGTTCCCGCTTCGACACAGGCTTTAACCAGTTCCTGTCCATAGAGTGTGAAAGGGCCTACCGTTGATAAAACTACTTTCGCCTGTCGAGCAATCTTGGAAAGGCCAGAAATGTCTTTGGAATCACTGGTAAGTAATAAGGTGTCAGGTGGTGCTGTAATCTCATCGCGGATACGCTGCAACTTATCTAGATTTCGACCTGCCATCGCCCATCGAACGTCGGAGTCGGTATAGGCATTTTGAAAATATTCTGCGATGAGTTTTCCGGCAAATCCGGTTGCTCCGTAGATGACTACATCGATTTCTTTGTTTTGATGGTTTTTGTAAGGCACTTGATCGTCAAATTTATTGGTAACTTAGCATAGCTTTATGAGGATTGAAGAAAGACTTTCCTAGGCCTGGACGACAAAGTGGTTTCAGATCCTTGAAACCTAGACACCCCTAGAGAGACTGCGAATCAGAAGACGCTGTTTGACTATGATTTTGGTAATTAGAAGGACACTGAAATTCATGAATTTATTGAATGGCCTCCTAGAGTCGCGTTTTTTTTGTCCAAGCGGTTTAAAAAAAAACCCCCCAAAGAATTGTGGCCAAGGGGGGTTTAGGGTTATACATTTTTAA
>JBCCKK010000077.1:0-12193 GCA_039027395.1 Verrucomicrobiota bacterium
AGTTTGGGCGTGCAGGCATTCGATCAGGGTTCCTTGAAGGTGCTTGGACGAACCCATTCTGCGAACGATGTGGTTGAGTCGGTTCAAATTTTGCGTCGAGCCGGGTTTGCCAATATCAACATTGATCTGATGTTCAATTTGCCAGGGCAAACCGTCGAGATTTGGAAGGATTCTTTACAGCAGGCGGTTGCTTTAGAGCCTGACCATCTTTCGCTGTATCAATTAACCTATGAGGAAGATACGGATTTTTTCGAGAAACTGCGAAGGGGTGAAATGAAAGAAGAGCCTTTGGGGCGAGAAATGTATGCTCGGGGGATCGAGTATCTGGGGCGGCATGGCTACGAGCATTACGAGATATCTAATTTTGCACGACCCGGATTCGAAGCCCGACATAATCAAGCATGTTGGCGGGGAGAGGATTATTTAGGCCTAGGGCCGAGTGCTTGTTCAACGGTAGGAGAGTGGCGTTGGCAGACCGTTTCCGATATTTCTGCGTATGGGCAGGACCCTCTTCAGCGGAAGTGGGAACCACTGGCCCCAGAAACACGACAGCAAGAGCGAGTGATTCTTGGTTTGCGTACGCGAGAAGGTATCCCTCGTGGTTGGATATCGGGTAAGGATAGATTTCTGGAGGAAATGGAAAATCAAGGTTTGTTACTCGTTCGTAGTCAGCGTATTATATTAACCCCTGAGGGTCGAATGATCGCAGATAGCATACTCGAGGAGATTGTATGAAGGAATTTGAAGTTTTAGCACCTGGAAGAGCCGAAGTTTTAGGAAATCATACGGATTATAACGAAGGTTTGGTTTTATCGATTGCCATTAACGTAGGAACACGAATCGTTGGCAGTGCTCGGGAAGATGAGTCTCTACTCTTTCATTCGGAGGGGTTGAAGGAAAGCTGGCAAGGAAGTCTATCGGAAATGCGTCCTCTTAAGGAACCCGAGGCAACGTGGCCGAATTACATTCTGGGTATGGCTCAAGGGTTTAGAGATTTGGGGCATGCAAAACATGGCGTGGAATTTCGGGTTTCTACAACGATTCCGATCGGAGCAGGGCTAAGTAGTAGCGCAGCATTGGAGATGGCTTCCGGCCTGGCATTTCAGAATGTTTATGGGGTTACCGTAGATTCTTTGGAATTAGCTAAGATGGGGCAGAAGGCCGAGCACACCTACGCAGGAGTTAAGTGCGGTCTATTGGATCAGATTTCGGTGTTGATGGGGAAGGACAAGCATTTGACGTTTATTGATTGCCGTTCTCTGGAGGTTCGGCACCTGTCTTTTCCTGAAGGATGGACGTTTGTCATTATTCACTCAGGGGTCAATCACGCATTGACTGGAGGAGAGTATAACGAACGTCGAGAAGCATGTGAGGAAGCTGCTAAGATTTTAGGATGTGCTAATTTGCGGGATGTCACACCAGGAGAGTTAGACGAACGCAAAGCAGAGCTTCCCGATTTAGTTTATCGGCGAGCCATGCATCCAGTAGGGGAAACGGCTCGAGTCGCTCAATCTGTGAGTTGTTTGGCAACGGGTAACATCGAAGGTTTGGGTAAATTGATGTTTGATTCGCATCAGAGCTCAATCGATTACTTTGAAAATAGCTGTGAAGAGTTGGACTTCTTAGTCGAACAAGCTCGCCAACAACCCCAATGTATTGGGGCACGTCTCAGTGGTGGCGGGTTTGGTGGGGCGACGATCAATTTGGTGCGCGAGGATGAAGCCGCAGAATTTGCTGAGGTCATGCAAAAGCGTTATCAGGAACACTATGGAAAGAAACCTTTGGTTTTGGTTTCCCCTCCTTCAATGGGAGCTCATCTGGAAGATGAGCCAAGCCTTACGACGCTTTCTCGATAATTGCGAATGCGCTGTGGTTGTGGATGCTTTCCACGTTTTCAGCTTCGATTCGATACCACGTAACATGCGGATGGTCGTTGCAGCGTAGTGCGACATTTCGGACCAAGTCCTCAACGAAAACAGGGTTATCAAAAGCTTTGTCCGTGACGTGTTTTTCGTCTTCCCGTTTCAGAAGAGAATACAACTCACAACTTGCGGAAGCTTCTACGATATCGATCAAGTCTTCGATCCAAACTGTTTCGGAGAAGCGAACAGATAGGTCGACATATCCGCGTTGATTATGGGCGCCTCGAGCACTAATGGACTTACTGCAAGGGCATAGCGTTGTAACAGGGATATTTGCCGAGAGGATAAAATCACTTTTTGTGCCGGTGGCACTGGCGTCAAATCGAGCAACGTAGTCTACAAGACCTTTTGACTTGGTAACCGGAGCAGATTTTTCCAGAAAATAAGGAAACTCTAATTTAATATGAGCGGTCTCTGCTTCTAGACGTTGCTGGAGTTCTGAAAGAATCTCAGGAATATTTTCGACGTGAATCAGGCTTCCGTGAGAATTAAGAACCTCAACAAATCGGCTCATGTGGGTGCCTTTGAAATGGTGAGGAAGGTCTACACTCAAGGATAACGTCGCAATAGTATCTTGCTGCTGTTTTGCCTTATCCATGATTTCGATCGGGTAGCGTAGATCGCGCACGCCTACTTTATCGATGGGTATATTTCGGGTATCTGATTTATTCTGAGTGTCGTCGAGCGTCATAGTGGTTGTCATCAAATAAATTTAAATTTGAATCCAAAACCTTAGGGATCTTTCCTCAATAGGCAACCCTGAGGGCTAATTCCGGAAAAAATCGTCAGGGAAAACTGAGAGCTTCAGGCGTTTTCGCTTTTTGAGGCGGACGGTGATGAACTGGAAGATGGAGTTGAGCCTTGGGCTTGGGTTCCGGGGAGTGACTCTTTGGATTCACTTTCTTCAGCAGCTCTTTCGATCTCACGATCGAGCTCTTGCTTGGCTTTGCGAAACTCACCTAGGCTTTTACCGAGGGCTCGAGCCAGTCCAGGAAGGCGGCTTGCTCCAAATAAGAGGAGAAACACCAGAAAAATAATCAAGATCTCTGGGCCTTGAGGTAAACCGAAAGCAACGGGTGTTATCATCTTTTTATAATAAGTGTTTGGAAGCCAGTCGGCAAAGGCTTAATTTTACAAAATGCAAGCCAGCCGAGGACATTGGACGTTCATATTGCTTCTGGGAATTTTGACTTCCTGTGGTGGCGGTGTTTTTACCAAAGAAGAGTTGGAAAATGCACCTCCCGAGAGAGCGAGTGCGATCCTCCTAGAACCTGAGCTGGCAAACGTGGTTGAAATCCAAGATCAAAACAGTTCCCGAGATACCAACTTAGTATTCCTGGCAGAAACCCTAATCGTTAACAAAACGACCAAAGAACAGGAAATAGAAGTTCGCTGTCAGTTTAAAAACGAGGCTGGATTTACCCTGGAGAGTTCGCCTTGGAAAAAAGTAACGCTGGAGCCCTTTGAGCGGTATATCTTTGTTGCGCCTTCGATCAGGCGAGAGATCACTCGTTTTCTGACCCAAATCCGCTCAGTTCAATAAGTACTTGTCACAAAAGGCTAAAATCACTAGATTTCCGGGCCCTGCTTGGTAGTTCTGCAGTGCAGAATGGCAGGTAAATAAACTTAAACCCCTGGCTACCAGGGCAACGGTAGCACAAATCAACTAGGCAACATTGGGTTATTCATTTCGATTGTGACTCTCTCGAGACACAACCATTTTAAACGTTGCTAAAGAAATCCCCACTATGAAAGAGATGGAAGCACTTCTTGAAGCGTCACTACAGAACTTCAAAGAAGGGAGTATTGTTAATGGGACCGTTTTGGAAAAACGCCCGAAAGAAGTTGTAATCGATATCGGGTATAAATCTGAAGGAATCGTAGATTTAGATGAATTTGAGGACCCTGATGCGGTTGCAACCGGTCAAGAGGTCGAGGTTCTCCTTGAGCGTCTTGAAAATGATGACGGTATGGTCGTCTTATCCCGCCAGAAAGCAGCTCAAAAGCAAAACTGGGAGAAAGTCGTAAAGATCTTCAATGAAGGAACTCGTCTTAATGGTCGTGTTCGCAAGGTTGTTAAAGGTGGATTGATGATCAATGTTGGAGTGGAGGCATTCATGCCTGCATCTCAAATCGACATCATGCCTCCTAAGAATCTTAAAGATTACGAAGATCAAACGATCGAATGTAAAATTGTAAAGATCAACGAAGAGCGTAAGAACGTTGTTGTTTCTCGTCGTGAAATCATCGAAGAAGAGCGAGCAGAGAAACGCTCACAACTTCTTTCTGGAATCGACAAAGGATCTGTTGTCAAAGGCATTATCAAGAACATCACCGATTTTGGTGCGTTCATCGATCTGGACGGATTAGATGGTCTCTTGCATATCACCGATATCAGCTGGGGCCGAATTAATCACCCGTCTGAGCAACTTACGGTAGGTCAAGAAATCGAAGTGATGGTGCTGGATATCGATCGCGAAAAAGAGCGAGTTTCTCTAGGTCTGAAGCAACGCTTCAATAACCCTTGGGAGAAGATTGCAGAAGAATATCCAGTGGACAGCAAAGTATCTGGAAAAATTACCAGCTTGGTGCCTTATGGGGCATTTGTTGAGCTCGAGCCAGGAATCGAAGGTCTTATCCACGTTTCCGAAATTTCTTGGACCAAACGTATTGCTCGTCCGTCCGATGTTTTAGAAACAGGACAAGAAGTTGCTGCGTTGGTTACCGATATCAATCTTGACGATCAAAAGATCTCATTGAGCATGCGTCAACTGGAACCAAATCCATGGGATACCATTCAAGAACGCTATCCGCTCAATGTTCAGGTTAAGGGAACAATTCGCAACCTGACGGCTTATGGAGCGTTTGTTGAGTTGGAGGAAGGAATCGATGGAATGATCCATGTTTCTGATCTTTCTTGGACTCGCAAGATCAACCACCCATCTGAAATGCTGAAGAAGGGTGATGAAATCGAAGCACAGGTGCTTGGAATTGATAAACAAAATCAGCGGATTAGTCTTGGTATTAAACAGCTAACAACCGATCCATGGGAAAAGATCGACGATCTCTACCAAGTCGGAAATCTGGTCAAAGGCAAAGTCACCAAGATTGCAAGTTTCGGTGCCTTTATTCAATTGGCAGACGAGATCGATGGATTGGTTCATATTTCCCAAATCAGCGAAGATCGCGTGAACAAAGTAAAAGATGTTCTCAAGACAGGAGACGACGTGGAAGCTCGAGTGATCAAAGTCGATCGCGCCGAACGTCGTATCGGTCTTTCCATCAAAGCTGCGAATTACAGCGAAGCCGACCTCAAGAAAGAGCAAAAAGCTTACGAGAGTCTGCGGAGTGGCGAAATGCTCAGCTCGATGGGCGATGCATTTGCACAAGCCGAAGAGGAGTTCCGCCCAGGCGAGAAATAAACTCCAACTTCTATATTAAAAAAATTGACGTTACCGGCGGAGAGTTTTTTCCGCCGGTAACTTGTTTTTGGAAATATAACTGAATAGATTGCTGTCATGAGTTCTCCCGAAGAGCAAGTAAAACTCCTATCCTCAGGGGTTACCCAAATTCACTCCGAGCATGAATTGCTCGAAAAACTAAAAAAGGGAAAGCCTTTGCGGGTAAAGCTTGGCTTTGATCCATCGTCCCCTGACTTACATTTGGGGCACGCTGTTGTTCTTGATAAGGTCCGTCAGTTTCAAGAACTAGGCCATCAGCCAGTTATTATTGTAGGTGATACGACAGCGAGTATTGGAGACCCGACGGGTAAATCTAAGACACGTCCTGCATTAGATCCGGAAACGATTGAAGTGAATGCCAAGACCTACACGGATCAGGTATTCAAGATCCTCGATTCGAGCCAGACGGAAGTTCGTCGTAATGGGGAATGGTTTGATACTTTTACATACGGTGATGTTCTCAAGCTAAACGCGCAAATGAGTGTTGCTCGCCTCTTGGAGCGCGATGATTTTCAAAAGCGATACAAAGAAGGTGTTTCAATAACGCTTACTGAATTTCAATATCCGCTCATGCAGGGATGGGATTCGGTTATGATTGAGTCCGATGTGGAGCTGGGTGGTAACGATCAGCTCTTCAACAATTTGGTAGGACGTGATCTCCAACGCTCTCAAGGACAAGATCCCCAAGTCGTGATGGTTATGCCGATTTTGACTGGCACCGATGGGGTTGAAAAAATGAGCAAGTCCCTCGGGAACTATATTGGGCTAACGGATGTTCCAGAAGACATGTTTGGGAAAGTGATGTCGATATCCGATGAAACAATGGATAATTGGTGGTCGATTCTTAAAGCAGCCTATGGATTGGGTGAACGCCCGGATCACCCCATGCAGGCCAAGAAGCATCTAGCAAAACGAATTGTCAGTCGCTTTCATAGTGAGTCTGCGGGAAATGAAGCGCTTAATCAGTTTGAGCTCAAGTTTTCCAAAAAGACGCTAGATGCAGCAGATCTCGAGGAATATAAAGTTTCTGAAAACCCGATATGGATCGGAAAACTGTTGCAGGAATGCGGCGCTGCGAAAAGCGGTGGAGACGCACGGCGCCTTGTTCAACAAGGAGCGGTCAAACTAAATGATGAAAAATTCACCGATCCTAAGGGAAATGTTGAAGTCGAAGACGGAATGCGCCTACAAGCAGGTAAAAAATTCTTCCGGAAGTTGATTCTCTGAACTCGGTACGTTAAGAAATGAATATGCAGGGACACTACTTTATCGCCGTTTTTTCAGTAGTAATCCTATTGATAGGTTGTTCAGAAAAGCCGGCACCCCCTGTTACAAGCAAAACGGCTGATTCTGCGCAGGATCAGTCTACGAACATTTCTTCCGATGATGATATGGAAGCTCCCTCTGGGCCTCTGTATCAAATCTGCAATAATCCAGATTCCCTTAAAGAGGAATTTCCTAGTATCCGCGATGAAGTTCTCAAGCTCGTCACGGATTTTTATAGGGAGAATGGTTACCAGCCCTATTGGGTCCGAGGTGATAAGCTCCATGGATCTGCCTTTAACGTGGTGAACGCTTTGGATTTGGCCTATGTTCATGGTTTAGATCCTGAGGATTATCTTTCCGAGCAGTTGCCAGAGATTCTGGATGCATTTCAAAATACCCAGAATGAACAACAGCCCAGCACATTAGTACGGGTTGATCTAACTCTTACCTTATCCGTCATCGCATTGGCCTATGATCTGCGGCACGGAGCTGTTTTACCTCGAAATATGATTCGAACCTGGACGACGGTTAAAAAGAACTTTGATTATCAGAATCTGATGAAGCAGATTCCTGAAAAGTCTCTTCATGAGATATTAGAAAGTTTCGCTCCACAGCATCAAGGTTATCAGAGATTGGTAAAAGCCTTGGAGTACTATCGCACTTTAGCTAAGAAAGGGGGCTGGGAATCAATCGATCCAGGACACCTTAGAGGGCTAAAGGATCGAGAGCTAGAAACCGGAAGCCATATTTTGGTTCCGTTGCTTCGCAAAAGAATATTAGCGGAAGGCTATCAAGTCGATATGCCAGAGGATCCCGAAGAGCGTCATATTTACGACGATTCACTGAAAGAGGCCGTTCGAAAAATCCAGGCAAATCGAGGGCTTGATCCAGATGCAATTATCGGTCCGCTTACGATTAAGGCACTTAACGTTTCGGTAGAAGAGTTAATTGTGAAGATTGTCTGGAGTATGGAGCGTTGGCGTTGGTTACCGGAAGCGTTGGGAGAACGGTATATCCTGGTCAATCTGCCTGAATTTAAGTTACGTGCGTATTCGGCAGGCGATTTGGAGATCAAAATGGGAGTCATTGTTGGTGACTCGGTTCAAGGAACCTGGAGCCCCGTTTTTGCCGATCAAATGGAATACGTAATCTTTCGGCCCTACTGGAACGTGCCGCGCAGTATTATTAAGGGAGAGCTCTTACCCGAAATTGAAAAAGATCGGAAATATCTCAAAAAATATAACTACGAGATTGTAGACCGTTTTAGCGCGGATGCGGAAGTGTTTAAGCCATCTCGTGGAGCAATTAAACGGGTGAAGGAGGGGGAATTGCAGATACGGCAAACAGCTGGTTCCTACAATGCGTTAGGTCTGGTTAAATTCATTTTTCCAAATCAGTATGCCGTCTATCTTCACGATACCAATCAGCGGCATTTGTTTGCGCACAGTAAGCGCGATTTCAGTCATGGCTGTATCCGTGTCCAAAATCCAGAAGGGCTAGCACATTTTGCACTAAAGAATAGAACTTGGAGTAACGAAAGAATTCACGAAGCGATGTATAAAGGTGAGCGTCAGTTGGTCAGAGTGGGACAGCCCATCCCGGTCTATATCTTCTATCTAACTGCTTGTGCGACTGATAGAGGAGAAGAGAGGCCGATCGCATTTTTCGAAGACCTTTATCGATACGATGTCAAGGTGCCTGAGTTAAAAACGGCATCTACACACTAATACCCAAGGGCCGTGAAATCTTTTAATGAGATGGTCAGGAGAGCCAATATAATATTGTCCGTTTTTTAGATTCTCGGGAATGCAGGAAAAATACATGTCCGATGGAAGACTTTGGTCGGGCTACCAAGATTTGAACTTGGGATCTTCCCGATTTCATCGGGACGCACTATTTGTATCTTCTATGAGTTGGCAAACGACCTTTTTGCTTTTCCAGCTTTTGATTTGATACTCTCGGGTTTGCGCTTCTGAGCGGGTTTCGCAGCATTCAAAATAGATTAACGTCCAAGGACGATGGGGTTTAGTAGATTTATTTCCACCGTTTTGGTGGCGGTGGAATTTTCTAATGAGATAGTCAGTAGAACCAATGTAGTGCCGTCCGTTTTTCTGACTCTCGAGGATATAGACAAAATACATGTCTGTTAGAAAACTTTGGTCGGGCTGCCGAGATTTGAACTCGGGACCTCTAGTACCCCATACTAGCGCACTACCAAGCTGTGCTACAGCCCGGCCAAAATTTTCTTCGTTTACACCCGAGATAGGCTCGGGACCTTCCCGACTTCATCGGGACGCACTACCAAGCTGTGCTACAGCTCTCAAAATCGATCTAAAGATCGTATCGTACTAAGACAATCACTCAATGAAAAATTATTGGAGCTCTTCGTTGGTCTGCGTATTGAGAATCTTTACCTCCTCAACATGAAAGTTGTGATCTGTTTTGAAGGTGAAGCGGGCGGCGAAGCGGCGCTCCAGGTCTACAAGAAGTTCCTCGTCATGAGTTCGGAGGCGATCCATGATTGTTGGGTTGATAAACAAAGTAAGTTCGTGAATGTTTTGGTGTTTCGCTAGCACTCGCTTGATTTCACGCTGAATCTCTGCACTCATTGTTTCGGGAGACTTAACAAATCCTTTTCCACGACAGGAGGGGCACTCTATGTAAATCGAGCGACTTATGCTTTCCTGAACTCGCTGTCGAGTCATCTCTAGGATTCCAAGTTGGGAAATCGGAAGCACATGAGTTTTTGCCTTGTCTCGCTTGAGGCATTGTTTGAAGTGCTTTACTACAGCGTGTTGGTCCCGCTTATGTTTCATATCGATGAAGTCGACAATGATAAGCCCTCCAATGTTTCTAAGTCTTAACTGTCTTGAAATCTCTTCGGCGGCTTCGAGGTTTGTATTGAGAATCGTATTTTCTGTATCGTTTCCACCTTTATTTCGCCCGGTATTGATATCAATTGCTACTAGGGCTTCGGTCTCATCGATTACAAGATAAGCCCCTGACTTCAACCAGACCATTCGCCGGAATGCACTTTCAATCTGTTTGTTGATTTGAAACTTGTCAAAAATGGGAACAGGATCCTGATACCAATGGATTTTCTTTTCGGCTCGTTTAGAAATTACCCTCACTTGTTCCTTGATGGAGTTGCTTGTGGCCTCGTCATCAACAGCGACTTGACCGATGTCCTCGGTAAGGAAATCACGAACGGTTTTTTCGACCAAGTTGGGCTCTTCGAGAAGTAGGCAGGGAGCGGGTCCTTTTTTGATCGCCGTATCAATTTTTCGCCAACGCTCTAAGAGGATTGCTAGATCGCGGACAAAGTAACGCGCTTTTAGGCCGGCTCCTGCGGTTCTCAGAATAATTCCCATTCCATCGGGAACGTCGAGGTCATAAAGAATCTTTCTTAAGCGATCGCGCTCTTTTGGGTCTTCGATTTTTCGAGATATTCCAAATTGATCCGTGTAGGGCATAAGAACGAGATAGCGCCCGGCCATGGAGATATTTGTTGTGATTCGGGCTCCTTTTGTGCCAATAGGACCTTTTGTGACTTGGACGATAATATCTGATCCGGGAGGATAGAGATTGGGAATATCTTTATGTGTTAGGCGTTTTCGGTGACTTTTACCGCCACGGTCGATTCTCTCGATTCCCGAATCTGAATCCAAAGCGGCCGGCATCGCATCCCAATAATGAAGGAAGGCATTTTTCTCAACACCGATGTCAACGAAAAGTGCTTTGAGGGCTGGCTCGTTGTTGTGAATTTTTCCTTTGTAGATATTCCCAGAGATGCTTCGGTCGCTTGGACGTTCGATAGAAAATTCTTCCAAGACTCCGCTTTCGAGAAGGGCGACTCGAGTTTCCAAGGGATCGACATTAATAATAAGTTCTTTCTTTGATTTATTGGCTCCAAACATTTCTTTAATTTTCTTTAGAATCATGATCTAAACATCCTTTCCTGTTGATAATCTTTACGGTGAATCCACACGCTCTGGACGATTCCAAGTCCTACCATGCAGGCCACCAAAAATGTTCCTCCGTAACTAATAAAGGGAAGGGGAATACCCGTAACGGGGGCTAGTTGAATTGTCATCCCTATATTGATGAAGAAATGGGTAAAGAGCATGGCTGTAACTCCGGTAGCAAGTAGAGCTCCGGACAAGTCTTTTGATCGATTCGTTATGCTCAAGATCCCCCAAAGAATAAGAGCTTGCCCGACGATAAGTAGGCTCCCACCGACAAATCCAAATTCTTCTGCAATAACTGGAAAAATGTAGTCATTATGAGATGTGTTGCGGGGTAGAAAGCCGCCAAGGTTTTGGTCACCTTGTTTATAACCTTGTCCTTTTAGCCCTCCAGAACCAACCGCAATCAAGCACTGATTAACCGCCCAGCCCGCATTCTGGGGATCGACATCTGCATTAAAAAGAACACGGATCCGATCACATTGGTAGTGTTTCAGTCCTGGAAGGTCTTTGTCCATTTTGTAGATGTAGACATAACTAAAGATGAGTCCCGCGATACCTGCAATGACTGGGATAGCTAAATAGCGTTTGCGAACGCCTGCAACAAACATCATGAAGAATGTGATTGGGCCAAAAACTGCTGCTGACCCTAAATCCGGTTGCCCTAGGATCAGAGCCATAGGAATGAAGGTGACGGTAACTAGAAGAAATAAAGGCCAAATCTTTTTGATCTCCTTACTAAGCAGTAGTAGGAGGGCGGCCATTCCACAAATGAAAGCGAGCTTGCAGAGCTCTGCAGGCTGAACGCGCAAGCCTCCAAGATTGATCCAGCTTTTGGAGTCATTGATCTCGACGCCAAAAATGAGAACACAAATCAAAACGAATAGAGATCCTACATAGATCGGGATCCCCATTCGGATCAGCCAGTTGTAATCTACTAATGAAACAATGAAGAATAGGGGAAGCCCGATAAAGAACCAGGTCCACTGCCTACCTGAAATATGAGCAAGTTCTTCATTACCAAAAACAGCACTTTCAATAAAATAAGTTCCGGCCGTTACCATGACAACCATGAGAACGAAGAGAGGCCAATGAAAGGACAGAAATTTGCGTATAAGAATCATCTGAGTTGTAGCAGCGGATTACCTGTTTCGATTGAACAGGCGATCCCAAAACGAGCGCTTTCGTCTAGGCTCAGGAACGAATTCAGTCGGAGGAATGAATTCCTCAGGTGGGGGTTGATCTTCTAGGAGTTCATCTTCTGGATTGATTGCTTGGACGCCGTGAAAGTGACCTAACGCAGGAGTGAGATAAGCCATATCGATACTCGCACCTTTCTCGAGTTCGGCTATTTTCTTAAAGATTTGCTTAACGACGGGACCTGTATCGCGACCGCCACTTGTTCCGCCTTCTACAACGACCGTGATTGCATATCTCGGATTATCGTAAGGACCATATCCAGTGAAAAGAGCACGGTTGTCTTTAACTCGTTGCCCGTTGACGATCGCCCAAGCTTGAGCTGTTCCGGTTTTTCCTGCCATTGGATATTCGGCAAAATTGGCGCGTTGCGCGGTTCCGC
>JBCCKK010000078.1:0-12068 GCA_039027395.1 Verrucomicrobiota bacterium
GAAAAACGTCTCTCACTCGATGTGACGCTATCATCCAATATTCCAGGTCGAGTACTTGGAGATGAGGGGCGTCTAAAACAGGTTCTATTAAACTTGGTCAATAATGCGATTAAGTTTACGGAACGTGGGTCCATCTGTATTGATGCGCGGTGGAAGCCTGCGGACTCGGAGGAGTCTTCAAGTTATTTGGAAGTTATCGTTCAAGATACGGGAATCGGTATTAGTTCGGAAGACCAGCTGAAGCTTTTTCAACCTTTTACCCAGGTGGACTCTTCTTCGGTTCGCCGGTATGGAGGAACGGGGTTGGGATTGAGTATTGTTAAAAGGCTTTGTCAATTAATGGGAGGAGACATTTATCTTAAAAGTGAGTCCGGTTTAGGTTCCCAATTTACTTTCAAAATTGCCCTTAAGGAAGATCTTACGTTTGTTCCCACGGAAACGCCTAGAAACGGCCAGACAAAGGTGAGTGCTGGGGGTAAGAAGTCCGTTTTAGTCGTGGATGATCTACCTGTTAACCGAAAGATAGCTCACTATGTTTTAGAATCACTCGGATGCCAGGTGACACTTGCCAATGACTTTGAAGAGGCTATGCGTCAGCTTGAGGCTTATGCCTGCTTTGATCTCGTGTTTTTAGACATCCAACTTCCGGGAAAGGATGGGTATCAGTTGGCAACTGAGATTCGAAGTTGGGAGAAGCAGCATCGTCCCGATGGAGTGGACCCTCTAAAACTGGTTGCGCTCACGGCTGAAAATCCTGATGAAATTCGCACAAAATGTCTCGAGAGTGGAATGGATGGCTGTCTAGGTAAGCCATTTAAGAAGCACGATTTTTCCGAGTTCTTGTAGGATTTTATACACGGGTTGTGTGCTTTTGTCGCCAGCGAATAGCCAGGAGACAACTGTATGCAGAGAGTATGAGGCAATAGCCTAGGGTGGGGGTCAATCCGGTGGGGCCATTCTCAAAATAACTCTGGCCCAAATAAATATCATATGCTGAGCGAGTTGTGATCGTATTAACACAATACAGCGTAATGAATGCTGTAATACCGACGAAGAGAAAGCAGCGATAAAACATAAAACCTCCTATTAACAGTCTAATAGAGATAAGCATGCGTTGTGCCAATTTGAGCTCGAATTCAATAATCGTTCCGGTGTCAGAGAAATAGGGGCAGAAGTAAACGGTGTTTCAAAAAAATGACGATGGAAAAGGGTTGTTGCGCTGTAAGAATTACTGACAGGTATCAGAAATTTTTACACTACGGCGAGGTGATAACTTCTTGGAGCCAGGCGATGAATTTTTCGGGATGACTCGCATGCCCTCCGTTAGGAATTATTTCGTATTTGAGTCGCTTAGCTTTAAGTTCGTTTTTTAGGTAATCGATTGCTTGAGGGTTTTGCTCCGATGTTCGAGGTGCGTCATTATCACTCCAAAACACATAGATCGGGCGATTTCGCCAGCGAGATCGTGAGAGGTCGAGGTATGGAGGGTAGCAGTTGGCGCTGCGGAAGCAGAGCGCTGTGAATATTTTGTCATGATCCGTAGCAATGCGATGCCAGCCGGCATAGCCACCCCCGCTGTGGGCTGTGTAGACGACCCAGTTTGCATCGTGATCCAGTTCTCCCGTAACCCGCCGGACAACATCTTTTAGAAATGATTTATCATTCTCCAGGTACTTGCTGTGTCGCGAGCTATGCAGATCCATTGTAACAGCAATAAATGGAAATGACTCGGCGCGCTGTTTCCATTGATTCATCTCTTTGCTTGCGGAGCCTCCATTAGGATGGCCGAAGAAGACAAGTGGAAGAAATTTGGTTGCCGTGTAGGCCTTGGGGATGTGAACTAGAAATGTATTCAACCCATCGCGCTTGTCAGACGTGTAGGTATGAGTGCCTGGTGTATCGAGGATCGACTCCAAAGAGCCGCAGGCGGAGTAAATCGAGAAAAAACCGAGCAAACTAAGAATTCCCACAAAACTTAGAATGGTTCGATGAGTTCGCATAGATAGTCAATATAGAAGGGGATTTCCAAGGATAGTCGAAAACTAAGTCCTTCATTTTATAAAAAAACGGTGGGATTTTTTACCAGACTCGTTACTTTACAGCACTTTATGGAAACACCGGAATTTTCGGCGCAACGCCTTAAGCGTGTCATTGGTCGGATGCAGAAGCTGAGCATCCTGGTCGTAGGAGATTTGATGCTCGATAAGTATGTATGGGGAAATGTTTCTCGTATATCGCCTGAGGCTCCAATTCCCGTTGTGCAAGTGAATCATGAAGAAAATTTTGCAGGAGGGGCGGCAAATGTTGCTCGCAACCTATCGAAGTTCGGAATTCGAGCTGGAGTCTGTGGAGTTCTCGGGAAGGACACTGCCGGAGACGACCTTTGTTCGCTTCTACGGAAGGAGAAAATTAGCACAAAAGGTCTTTTTGTAGAATCACACCATAAAACGATTGTTAAGGCCCGTATTATTGCTCGTCAGCAACAGGTCGTCCGGGTTGATCATGAAAAACCAATTAAGTTAAAAAATCCCCAGCTAGATCGAATGTCCAAGTGGTTGGAAAAAGAGGTTCCTTCCTACGACGCGGTGATTATTGAAGACTATGGGAAGGGAACGGTGAGTCAGGTGATTTTTGATCAGATTGCTGAAATCGGTAAGAAAAAAGAGAAGATTGTAACTGTCGATCCAAATCCGAGAAATCCACTGGCATTTCATGATATTACAGCGGTGAAGCCGAATCGGTCGGAAGCCTTTCAGTCGGCAATGCAGGAGGATCCTGGGGGTTTAGAAGCCGTTGAAAAGTGTGGAAAATTTCTGATGGATCGTTGGGTGACGGATCAGCTCCTGGTTACGTTAGGAGAGCAAGGAATGATGCTTTTCGAGAAAGGGGTGAGTACCCCGTATCACACGCCGACCCGTGCCAAGGAGGTCTACGATGTGTCAGGTGCTGGAGATACGGGAATTGCGTTTTATACAGCAGCACTTGCAGCAGGACTCAAGCCTATTGAGGCCTCTGAAATTGCTAACCACGCGGCAGGTATTGTTGTTGCAAAATCGGGAACGGCTACGGTCTCCCCGGAAGAATTAGTCGAAAGTTTTGAAGAAGCGAGCCATCTTTCTTGATCGAGACGATACGCTCATCGTCAACATCCCGTATCTGGGTGACGCTTCCCAAGTCACGCTGATTTCTGGAGCAATCGAAGCGGTCCAGTATTGGAAATCTGAAGGATGGCTTCTTGTTTTGGTTTCAAATCAATCAGGGGTTGGTCGCGGGCTTATCACGAAGGAGCAGGTTGCCGAAGTGAATCGCGAAATGTATCGGCAGCTCGGGATTGATGAGTTTGATGGGGAATACATGTGCTATGCAGCTCCCGGAGATCCATATGGATCCGAGGAAAGAAAGCCTTCACCCATTATGTTGCAACAAGCGGCCGAAGAAATGGGAATCGACCTAGCTGCAAGTTATATGATCGGTGACAAAGATATCGACGTCGAATGTGGACATAATGCGGGGTGTAAGTCGATTTTTGTCCTGACAGGACAGCCAGGAGATGGGCAAGAATTGGCAAAAAATCAAGCGGACTTTGTTGCCGAGAACGTAGGTCAGGCAGCGGATTGGGTGCGGGAACAGTCTGAATGAGTATTGCTGTTATTATTCCGGCTCGGTTTGCCTCACAACGATTTCCGGGAAAGGTTCTGGCTCCTATTGCTGGAAAACCGTTGATTCAATGGGTTTGGGAAAATGCAAAGAAGGCGCCTTCGGTGTCCCAGGTTATTGTTGCGACAGACCATCAACATGTTGTCGATTTGATTAAAGGTTTGGGAGGGGAGGCGGTTATGACACCTTCGGACCTGCCTTCTGGAACGGATAGGATTGCGGTAGCGGCTGAGGGGCTCGATTGTGATTGGGTGATAAATGTGCAAGGCGATGAGCCGTTGTTTTCCTCAAATGATCTCGAGGCATTTATCGAGGCTTTAGAAGACTATCCGATGGCTACCTTGGCGCGGAGAATGAGTTCTCAGGAAGATGTTTCTAATCCGAATGTTGTTAAAGTGGCCATCGCTTTGGATGGACGTGCCCTCTATTTTTCACGCGAACCTATTCCTCACCATCGAGATGGGGGCGATACAGAGTTTTGGCACCATTTGGGCGTTTATGCCTATCGTCCATCGACCTTGAGGTCTTTAGTGCAATGGGATCCAAGTCCTTTGGAGCAGAAAGAGAAGCTAGAGCAGCTTCGAGCCTTAGAGAATGGCATCTCGATTCAGGTCGTCTCGACTTCAGCTCGTTGTATCGGGGTCGATACGCCCGAAGACTTGCGACAGGTTGAAGAAATTCTTGAACTCGCACCAGATAACGCTGTACATACATCTGAGCCAAAGGCAGAGTAGCCCGAAATTTGTAGGATAAATCAGAGATAAGCGCATGAAGTATATTTTTGTAACGGGAGGGGTGGTAAGTTCGCTTGGGAAAGGGCTGACTGCTGCAGCCTTAGGAACGCTTTTAGAGCGACGAGGGCTATCCGTCGCGCTTCAGAAGTTTGATCCCTATCTCAACGTGGACCCTGGGACGATGAATCCTTTCCAGCATGGCGAGGTTTATGTTCTGGGAGACGGAGCCGAAACAGACCTGGATTTAGGGCATTATGAACGATTCACAAATTGCAAGCTCCCGCGATACAATAATCTGACGACTGGCCAAATCTATGAAGAGGTGTTGAGAAAAGAGCGTAAGGGAGATTACTTGGGAGCAACCGTTCAGGTCATTCCTCATGTTACGGACGAAATTAAGAAGCGTATTCAAGAAACTGGCAATCAATGCAATGCAGATGTTCTTATTACGGAAATTGGAGGAACTACGGGGGACATTGAAGGGTTGCCGTTCTTGGAAGCTTTGCGGCAATTCGCATTAGAGGTGGGGCCGACGAATTGTCTATTTATTCACGTCACGTTGTTACCGTTTATTAAGGCTGCAGGTGAGCTAAAAACCAAACCGACCCAGCAAAGTGTGGCGAAACTTCGGGAAATCGGAATTCAGCCACAGATTTTGGTATGCCGAACGGAGCATGCTTTGGAGCCTGGGATGCGTGATAAAATTTCTCTGTTCTGTAATGTTCCCAAAGAAGCAGTGATCGAAGAGCAGGATGTTGCCTACACGATTTACGAGGTTCCTTTGATGCTAAAGCGCGAAGGCGTAGACGACTTGGTTTGTCGCTATCTCCAGATTGAAACACCTCAGGCTGACATGGCTGACTGGAAAGTAATGGTTAATCGAATCATTGCGCCTAAGAAACATGTCAATATTGCGGTGGTGGGTAAATATATTGAACACCAAGATGCATATAAAAGTGTGTATGAGGCGATCACGCACGCGGGTGCCGCTGAGGATGTAGGTATTCACGTGATGCGTCTTGATGCTGAAGAAATCGAGCGTGAAAGTGCTGATAAATTTCTAACCGGAATCGATGGAGTGTTAGTTCCCGGTGGTTTTGGTGTTCGAGGAATTGAAGGCAAAATTATGGTGGCTCGCTTCGCCCGTGAGTCGGGCACACCTTATCTTGGCCTTTGCTTGGGGATGCAGATTGCGGTAATTGAGTTTGCCCGAAATGTTTGCAATCTTTCGAAAGCGCACAGTATGGAGTTTGATGATGAAACTCCTCATCCGGTTATTTCTCTATTGGATGAACAACAGAAGGTTACAACAAAAGGGGGAACGATGCGCTTAGGAGATTGCGAATGTCGTCTCATACCGGGAACTCGCACATTTGAAGCTTATGGCAAAGAACAGATTATTGAACGTCATCGCCACCGCTTTGAATTTAATAGCGCTTATCGTGAAGTGATCGAGAATGGAGGCATGCAGGTCGCAGGTGTTTATAGCGAAAAAGATCTTGTGGAAGTCGTAGAGATTACGGATCACCCTTCTTATATTGCCTGTCAATTTCATCCAGAGTTTCTTTCTAAACCTGACCGTCCGCATCCTTTATTTTTGAACTTCATTCGGGGTTGCATTAAACATGCCGAAGAAAGCGCATAGATTTCTGCTGATTGCAGGGCCTTGTGTCCTACAAGATCTCAAAACCAGTCTCACTATTGGGAGGAAAGTCAAAAAGCTTTCCGAGGAACTCGGCTGGGAGTACGTCTTTAAAGCTTCCTATGATAAAGCGAATCGAACTTCGATCGATTCGAACCGAGGTCCTGGGCTCCTCGATGGTTTGGAAATGCTTGCTACGATCAAGGAAAAGCTTGGGGTTCCTGTTTTGACCGACGTTCATTCGGAAGATGAAGCGGTTGCTGCAGCTGCTGTCGTGGATATTCTGCAAATTCCTGCGTTTCTCTGCCGGCAGACCGATCTCGTGGTTGCCGCAGCAAAGACAGGTAAAAGCGTAAATGTGAAAAAAGGTCAGTTCCTGGCACCGCAGGATATCAATGCAGTTGCAGGAAAACTCCAAGCGGTTGGCTGTAAGGATTATTGGATAACCGAACGTGGCACATCTTTTGGTTACCACAATCTAGTCGTTGATATGCGTGGCTTGGCATGGATACGAGAAAACGGTCACAGGGTTGTCTTTGATGCAACACACTCGGTTCAACGTCCGGGAAGCACGGGAAAAAGCACGGGCGGTGATGGTTCAATGGCCCCTGTCTTGGCCAGAGCAGCTGTTGCTGCGGGGGTGGATGGTCTTTTTATCGAGACGCATCCTAAACCAGAGACATCGCCTTCGGATGGGGCTAATATGATTCCGCTTGCCCAACTGCCCCGAGTTTTGCGACAAATAGCACGTATTCATGAAGTTGCAAAATCTTAAGATCCATCGTTGGTTTGCGCTTGGCCTCGTTTTCTTGGCTATTGCTACTTGGGCTTTCGGTCAAACGGATTTTGCAATTGGCTCCATCATTAAAAAATTTGAGCTCCCTCAACGGGATTCCGATGGAAAACTGAGGTTGACCATTTATGGGCGAGAAGCCACCGTGATGAGTCGGAATCGAATTAAGGTCAATGGGCTAAAGATTGATATATATCAGAATGGCGAGACTGAAACGGTTTTGACTTCACCAAATAGTGATTTCTGGCGTATCGAGAATCGATTAACAACGCAAGATGGAATCGCAGTGGAACATCCCAACTTCAGATTAACAGCGAAAGAGATGAATTGGGAACTAGAGCCTTCAAGAGGAAGCTTCAAAAAAGGGGTGAAGTTGATGATTAAAAATACGAAGAAGGAAGACGATTCATGAGAAGTTTAGTAAGTGGAAAAGCTCTGATAGCTCGAATAGTCCTAGCGACTTTAGTGTGCGGTTTTTCGGTTCAAAAAAACTGGGCACAGGAAGACGATGAAAAGGATGCAGCGATCGAAGAGGGCACCGTTGTTACGAGCAATAGCTTTCGTTTGGATCTCCAGAAGAAAGAAGGTATTTTTTCTGGAGATGTTCGAGTCGTTGATCCGACGTTTGAGTTAGTTGCCGAAGAGCTTGTCGCCTATTTTGATCAGAATAACCAGGTGGAGCGGCTCGTTGCTCGAGGTAAGGTAAGTATTGTTCAAGGAAATAAGCGAAACGCCACCTGCCGCGAAGCTCTTTATAACGTTTTAGAAAAAAGCATTCGTCTCACAGGGGACCCAGTGGTGGTCCAGGAAGGAAACAAAGTGGCCGGGACCGTGATTAAGATTTTTCCAGATGATGATCGTATGGAAGTAGATGGGCGTAGTAAGGTCCAGTTCTTTCTCGAGTAGGTTACCATGAGCGAAGTGTTGCGTTCAGTTGACCTGGTCAAAGTCTACGGTGACCGGACTGTGGTGAATGAGGTTTCGATCAATGTTCACACAGGAGAAGTAGTTGGTCTTTTAGGACCAAATGGGGCTGGTAAAACCACTACGTTTCAAATGATTGTGGGAATGGTGCGCCCAACCCGTGGAGACGTGCTACTAGGAGGAGAATCTGTTGGAAATATGCCTATGTATCGACGGGCACGCAGAGGGATCGGTTATCTGCCCCAAGAAGACTCCATATTTCGCCGTTTAACAGTGGAAGAGAATTTGATGGCAATTCTCGAAACGCTTCCCATCCCCGAAGAAGATAAACAAGAGCGCTGTGAAGACCTCCTACTCGAGTTAGGGGTTGAACATATCCGCAAGAGTCGCGCATACAGTCTTTCCGGAGGAGAAAAGCGTCGACTAACGATTGCGAGGTGTTTGGCAACTGAGCCATCAATTTTACTTTTGGATGAGCCCTTTAGCGGCGTCGATCCAATTGCGGTTCAGGATATTCAGCAAATCGTCCAGTTTTTGAGTCGCAAGGGCTTAGCTGTTCTGATTACGGATCACAACGTTCGGGAGACATTAAGTGTGGTCGATCGGGCTTATTTGATCTGCGATGGCAAGGTTGAGAGTGAAGGTTCAAGTGAGTTTCTGGTGAACGATCCGATTGCCCGGGAGCTATATCTCGGACCCCGTTTCAATATGTAGTTGGACGGAATAGCCTGATCCGACATTTTTATAAAAATGTCTTTTGAGATAAGCTTAAGCTGCTAAGTTAGTATTGGTTATGAATCAACAGACAGAATCCCCGCAGCAACCACCTGTGAAGCGTCGGAACACAAAAGTTGTTACGTCGATGGCTTTGATCGTGTCGGTGGTCGTGCATCTCTCCATTTTCCTGCTTGTCGGAAGTGTTGTGATCTTTGAAGGAGCTATTCCCCCCAACTTGTTTGAATCACTTAGTGGCAGTGTCGTTGCTGATGAGGCGGGAGCTGATGAATTTGAAGCTCCTCCTATGCTTGAAGATGAGGTGGAGCCCGAACCGATAGAGATCCCCGTAGAAGACTCATTAGATCTTCCTGATGTAGAACTCACAACAACATCTGCAGCTTCTGACATCATTACAACAACGGCGGTCAATACCGCATTTACGAATCCATTTAGTGCGAGTGGATCGGCGATTTCTGATGGACCGGTGGTATCGGGTGGAAAGATGCCTAAAATTGTTCCTAAAACTTCGGTATCAAAAAAGGGTCCTGGAGTGGCCCGAGTTGCAAATATCTTCGGTCGGCAAGTAGAGGCCGCTAAATTCGGGGCAATCGTGGATATTTCATTTTCGACGCACAGCACGATTGATAGTGCGGTCAGAGAAATTAAAGAGGGATTTCCGGAGGCAATACTCATCCTGGCGCCTGGGTGTGGGATGTCTAGTAATCAGAAAGGCGAGATGGTTAGTGGTGAAGAATTCGAAAAAAATATTAAAGACTACACCTATGATGGAAAAGATTACAAAAAGGGCTATTACTCAGCAGTATTTTTACCACGACTTCTCGCTAAAAATCGAAGATTTGAAAAGCTTTGGAAAGACGCAAAGAGGGACGAGCGGGGTTATGTGCTACACATCCAACTTCCCAAAAAAATCCCAAACAAAGAAGGAAATCTGGCACTTACCTCGGGCACGCATCATGCTTTTGAGTTTTTAAAGGAACAAGGGTGTGACGTTATTTACTGGATGGCAGATTTTGATGACAAGGTTAATGAAAATGTTGTAAAACCACTCAGTAAGGATTTAAAACGTGCGGATATTAGGGTGATTCAACATGATTTCAATGGAGGCGATCAACTGACAGATGGAAATGCGGCTGCAATTAAGAAGCTCCTATTTGAAAAAACCGGTGGCGAAGTTATTATTGGCTCAGGCAAATAATCGTTCTCAAATGATCTAGGAAACAAAAGATTAGTATTTCAATTTCTTTATTTGGACAAGTTCTAGATAGAGAAGCAAGAAGCCAAAAAAACTGGCTTATCCTCAGACACTTCATTTTTTGATGGTTTAATTCTGACCAGCGTCGAAGGCCACATTTTCTAGAATTGTCTTTTTAAGAAGGCTTAAAATGCTACTATTGCATTAGCAATGAGTCAGCAGATGGAATCTCCGAGGCAAACAGCTGCCAAGAATCGTAATACGAAGGTTGTTACGTCGATGGCTTTAGTTGTCTCTGTGGTTGTGCATCTTTCGATTTTTCTACTGGTTGGTAGTGTTGTCATCTTTGAAGGTGCGATTCCACCCAATCTTTTTGAGTCGCTTGGTGGTAGTGTCGTTGCCGATGAGGTAGGAGCCGAAGAATTTGAAGCGCCTCCTATGCTTGAAGATGAAGTCGAGCCGGAGCCTATTGAGATTCCAGTAGAAGATTCATTAGATTTTCCCGATGTCGAACTAACAACAACATCCGCAGCCTCTGATATTATAACAACAACGGCGGTTAATACGGCATTTACGAATCCATTTAGTGCGAGTGGATCAGCGATTTCCGATGGACCGGTCGTATCCGGTGGAAAGATGCCTAAGATGGTTCCTAAGAGCGCTTCCAAAAAAGGGCCAGGTGTCGCACGTGTCGCAAATATCTTCGGGCGACAAGTAGAGGCGGCTAAGTTTGGAGCAATCTTGGATATCTCATTTTCAACGCACAAGACGATTGATGTCGCAGTCGCTGAAATCAACAAAGGGTTTCCAGATGCGATTCTTGTTTTAGCCCCGGGTTGTGGAATGCTCCCAAAACAGAAGGGGGAAATTGTTGCTGGTAAGGAATTTGAAAAGAATATCAAAGACTACACGTATGACGGTAAAGACTATAAGAAGGGATTTTATTCAGCGGTATTCTTTCCAAGGCTCATCGCAAATAATCGAAAATTTGAGAAACTATGGAAGGATGCCAAACGAGATAACCGCGGTTATGTGCTGCACATTGAGCTTCCTAAGAAAATTCTCAACAAAGATGGATCATTGGGGTTAATCTCCGGGACCCACCATGCTTTTGAGTTCTTGAAGGAGCAAGGCTGTGATGTGATCTACTGGATGGCAGATTTCGATGACGGAATCAACGCAACGACCATAAAAAATCTCGCTAAGGACTTGAAAAGAGCAGATATCAGAGTGATTCAACATGACTTCAATGGAGGCGATCAATTGACCTCTGGTAAAAATGCCGCTAACAAAAAGCTCTTATTTGAAGAAACCGGTGGTGACGTAATCATCGGCTCCGGCAAAAACTGATTTCAACTCAAACAACTGATATATCTGATGCATAACGTAGCAAATCCAGAGCCATCCAAAGTATCCGAACTTAAAAAACGGTATCCAAAAATTATAACCTCAATGGCGCTAGTGGTTTCCATTGCTGTCCATTTCTCGATTTTTCTTGTAGTGGGGAGTGTCGTCATTTTCAAGGGAGCAATTCAACCTGATTTCTTCGAGGCCACTAGTGGATCACCGATCGAAGATGCTCCTCCGTTGGATGACATTGAAGCTCCGCCCGTTCTGGAAGAGGTAGAACCTGAGCTAGTGGAAGTGTCGCTTGAAGACAGTTTGGAGCAACCTGAAATCGAACTGTCTGCAGCATCCGCAGCAGATATTATCGTATCGTCCGCAATCGATAGTCCTTTCGTTTCCGCATTTTCTATTACGGGATCCACTTTATCCAATGGTCCGATCGGTGTAGGCAACAAAGTTCCCAAGTTTAAGAGCGCCGGAGGAGGAGGGCCGGGGGCTTCCAAAGCAGCCAGCATCTTTGGTCGTCAGATCATCGCATCAAAATTTGGTGCAGTCCTTGATATCTCTAATTCGACTCATGAGACAATCGACGTTGCGATCCGTGAGATTCAACAAGGATTTCCAGGTGCAATCATGGTGCTTGCGCCCGGGTGTGGCATGGAATCCAAGCAGACAGGACAAATTATTGAGGGACAGGACTTTGAGGATAACATTGACCAATATCGATCAACGTATGATATCGCCTTCCATCACTACACGGCTGGATTCTTGAAAAAATTACTCAAAGAAAATAGCCGATTTGAGAAACTCTGGCAAAGCGCGAAGCGTGATGGTCGAGGCTATGTTTTGCATTTAGATTTGGGAAAACCGGTTCCTTATAAAAACAAAACCCGGTCGTTAGCTGTTCTTGGAACTCAACACGCATTCGATTTTCTGGCCACTCAAGGCTGTGATGTGATCTACTGGATGACCCGTATTCCTTGATTTTTCAATGCCTTTCCGAGCCGACGAGCTACTCGACCTTCTACTGAATCATTAAAA